>DASYLQ010000419.1:0-12959 GCA_036009485.1 Janthinobacterium sp. | reverse complement strand
CTTGCTGTAGTCATCACAATAGCCCATCAAAATATACTGTATATAAACACAGTGTATTCTACCCCAGCCGGCTCAGGAATAGGCTCTTAATGCAGCCCGGGCGCCAGATCCGGCGTCAGCCCCGGCCGGACCTCGAGCGTGCCGATTTCGCGCGTCAGGTTGTCGATCGCCTTGTCGTTGTACTGCTCGGCGAAATGGCGGTCGCCGAACATCTGGCCGGCCTGCGCCTTGGCGCGCAAATGCATCAGCGCCAGGCGCCGCTGCTCGCGGAAGCGCTGCTCCGGCACATGGCCGTACTCGGCGCGGATGGCGCGCGTATAAGCCAGGTACACCTCGTCGTCCTGGCCGAGGATCGCCAGGTCGACGCCGAGGATGACGTCCTTCAGGCGGTGGCTGATGGCCGCGGCCTGGAAGTGGTCGGTGGCGCGTATCAATTCCGCCACATCGGCCAGAGCGGCCGTATCGAGGCCGCTGCCCAACCACAGCTGGGCGCTCGCCTCTTCATTGGAAAACAGCCCTTCCTCGTGGTCGTACAGCGCGTCATGGAACCAGAAGGCTTTCTTGACGATGTCGGTGTCTTGCCGCGACGCCTGGGTGTTGGCGGCCCAGACGCGGATCTCGGACAAGCCGTGCACCAGGTGGTCGAGGTTGTGATAAAAGCGTTGCGCGCCGCCGTAGGCCGCGCTGCCGGTCAGGTGCTCGAACCAGTGCGCGGCATTCGCCAGTTGTTGCGCGCTGGTGCCCGGATGCGACCACAGCGCGTCCCACTCCTTGCGCAGCCAGTTGAGGATCCAGGCCTGGTAGGCCGGACCGGGCACGAACTGCTTCATGGTCCAGTTCCAGCCGACCGGCCCTTCCAGCATCTTGACGAAGCTGGAGCTGACCGAACCCAGGTCGCGCGGCGGCATCACGAAGATGGTCTTGGCGCCTTGCAGCACGTCGACGTTGGTTTGCTGGATCAGGTTTTCGTAATCGAAATCGGCGGTGGTCCGGATGCCGCGGATCAGGTAGTCGATGCCGTGTTTTTTCGCCGCGCGCGCCGTGTAGTCGCCCTTGACGATGACCACCTGGACATTGTTCCAGCCGCGTTCGGCCGCGCTCAGTTCGATGATCTTCTTGCGCTCCTCGGCCGCAAATTGCGGCTGCTTGACCGGGTTCTGCGACAGGAAGACCACCACTTCGTCGGCCAGGGAGCGGGCTTCGCCGATCACCCACATATGGCCGTTCGTGATGGGGTCCAGGGTTCCCGAAAAACCGATCTTCTTCATTCTCCGCTCCGCATGGTCTCTGTATTTCCAGAGAAGATATAGTGTGGGGCAGCCGGCGTCAATGATGAGTTAAAGATGAGCTGCAGGATGCGATGCCGGGGCATCAGGCCTTGGCCAGCAAGACGTTGCGGCGCAGCGGGAATTCGACCGACACGCGCAAGCCGCCCAGGCGCGGCGAATCGCCCAGCGCCAGTTTGGCGCCATGCCGCTCGGCGATGGCCTGGATGATCGCCAGCCCCAGGCCGCTGCCGCTGGCCTCGCTGCCCGGGACCCGGTAAAAGCGGCTGAAGACGCGTTCGCGCTCCTCGGGCGGAATGCCGGGCCCGCTGTCTTCCACCGCCAGCAAGACATGCAGCGGCGTGGCGCGCACCTCTATGTCGACGGTGCCGCCGGACGGCGTGTATTTAATGGCATTGTCGACCAGGTTGCGCAGCAGGATGATCAAGCCGTCGGCCTGGCCGGCCACCGGCGCTTCCTCGGCGTGATGCAGGCCGAGATCGATGCCGCGCGCCTGCGCCAGGCCGGCCATGTCGCCCAGCGTGCGCTTGACCAGGTCGGCCAGGTCGAGCGGCTGCAACTGGTTGCCGTTGGCCGCGCCGCCTTCCTGGCGCGCCAGCACCAGCAATTGCTCGACCAGGCGCGTAGCCCGTTCGATGCCGGCGGTGACGCGGGTGATGGCCAACTGGCGCGCCCCGGCGGCGTCGGCGCGCTCCAGGCTGAGCACCTGCAATTTCAGCGCCGCCAGCGGCGTGCGCAACTCGTGCGCGGCGTCGGCGACGAAATGCTGCTGGGTCTCGAAGGCGGTCTTGACGCGGCCGAACAGCAGGTTCAGCTCCTGCACCAGCGGCCTCACCTCGTCCGGCAAGCCGGTCTCGGACACCGGCGACAGGTCGTCGGCCTGGCGCGCCGCAACCTGCTTGCGCACCCGTGCCACCGGCGCCAGCGAAGCGCTGACCACCCACCACACCACCAGCATCAGCACCGGCGCCATCACCGCGATCGGTCCGACCGTGCGCAGCGCCAGGCTGCCCGCCATCTGTTTGCGCACCGCCATGTCCTGGGCGATCTGCACGGTCTGGGTGCTGGTCTGCACCGAAAAAATGCGGTAGATGGTGCCGTTCGCCTTGACGTTGGAAAAGCCCAGCACGGCGCGCTGCGGCAGCGCCGCGTGCGACAGCGAACGGAATACCTGCACCCCGTCCGGCGTCCACACCTGCACCACCATGTCATTGTTTTCCGGGTCGGCCGACGGATCCTGCATGTCGCGGTTCGACAGCGGCGCGCCGGAGCGCAGCGACAGGGCCATCTGCTGCATGTGGTAGTCGAAGATTTCGTCGGCGTCGGACAGCGCGCTGCGGTAGGCGATCGAGGCCTGCGCCAGCGCCGCCATGGTGATCGCCGCCAGCAGGAACCACAGCAGGCGTCCGCGCAGCGAATGCGTGACCCGCGTTACCTTCATACCTTGGGCACCATGTAGCCGAGGCCGCGCACGTTCTGGATCAATTCGCTGCCCAGCTTTTTGCGCAGGCCGTGGATATACACTTCCACCGCGTTGCTGTTGACTTCATCCTTCCAGCTGTACAGTTTTTCTTCCAGCTGGGCGCGCGACAGCACGATGCCGGGACGGGCGATCAGCGCTTCCAGCACCGCCCATTCGCGCGCCGACAGGTTCACCGCGTGGCCGTCGGCCAGCACTTCGCGCGTCAGCGGATTGATGCTGACGCCCTGGTGCTGGAACACCGGCTCGGGGCGGCCGGCGGAACGCCGCAGCAAGGCGCGTATGCGCGCCAGCAATTCATCGAGGTCGTAGGGCTTGAGGACATAATCGTCGGCGCCCGCATCGAGGCCGGCGATACGCTGGTCGATGGCGTCGCGCGCCGTGGCGACCAGCACCGGCGTGTCCTGCTTGCGCAGGCGCATCGCGCGCAACACTTCGATGCCGTCCTTGCGCGGCAAGCCCAGGTCGAGCAGCACCAGATCGTAGCTTTGCGTCTGCAGCGCCGTGTCGGCCATGGCGCCGTCCTTGACCCAGTCGACCGCGTAGTGCTCGGCCCGCAGCAGGTCGAGCACCACTTCGCCGATCATCGTATCGTCTTCCACCAGTAACAGTCGCATTTTTTCCTCTTTCGTTTAAGCTGCGCCCGGCAGCCCCTTGGCGGCAGACGATCCGATCTCGGGGCGCTCAGCCCAGACGCACCGGGATAAAGATTTTATCGGCGCCGCGCTGAATCAACAAGGCCACCGACTTGGCCGACTTCGCCACCACGTCGCGCACGTCGCCGACGCTGTTGACCGGCTTGCCGTTCACCGACAGCAGCACGTCGCCTTCCTGCACGCCGGCGCTGGCGGCGGCGCCGCCGGCATTTTCCACCACCAGGCCGCCATTGATGCCGGACTCGCGTTTTTCCTCCGGCTGCAAGGGACGCAGGCCCAGGCCCAGCTTCATCCTGGCGCCGCCGCCGTCGTCGCTGGCGGCCAGCTCGGCCGTCCTGTCGGAGGCGCTCGCCAGTTTCGCCGTCAGCGTGACCGTCCTGCCGTCGCGCCAGACTTCCAGCGCCACTTTATCACCCGGCAGCGCAATGCCCAGCATCGCCGGCAAATCGCCGGAAGCGACGATGTTCTGGCCATTCAGCTTGCGGATTACGTCGCCCGGTTTCAGGCCGGCTTTTTCGGCCGGGCTGTCCGCTTCGACATTTGCCACCAGCGCGCCTTCCGGCGAGGCCAGCTTGAAGGAGTCGGCGAAGCCCTGGTTCACTTCCTGCACCGTGACGCCGAGGCGGGCGTGATCGACCTTGCCGGTGGCGACGATCTGGTCGCGGATGCGGCTGGCGACGTCGATCGGGATGGCGAAGGACAAGCCCTGGTAGCCGCCGGTCTGGCTAAAGATTTGCGAATTCACGCCGATGACTTCGCCGCGCACATTGAACAGCGGTCCGCCCGAGTTGCCGGGATTGACGGCGACGTCGGTCTGAATGAAGGGCACGTTGCTGTCGTCCGGCAGCGAGCGCCCTTTGGCGCTGACCACGCCGGCCGTCACCGTGTTGTCGAAGCCGTAGGGCGAACCGATCGCCAGCACCCATTCGCCGACCTTCAAGTCGGTCGAATGGCCCAGTGGCACCACCGGCAGGTTGTGCGCGTCGATCTTCAAGACCGCGATGTCGGTCTTTGGATCGGAACCCAGCACGCGGGCGCGGAATTCGCGGCGGTCGGTCAGTTTCACCGTCACTTCCCTGGCGTCGCGCACCACGTGGGCATTGGTCATGATCAAGCCGTCGGGGCTGACGATGAAACCGGAACCGAGGCCGTGGATCGGCACGTCGCGCGGCATGCGCCCGCGGCCCTGCTGCTCGCCCTGGAAGCGGCGGAAAAATTCAAAGAACGGATCGTTGTCGAACTGATCGTTGCGGCCACCCTGCCGGGCCACCTCGGGGTCGTCGGGACCACCGGCGCGGGCGGTGCCGGTGATACTGATATTCACCACCGCCGGGCCGTTGCGCGTGACGATGCTGCTGAAGTCGGGCAGCGTCACCATGGCCGCCGGCACCGGCACCGCCGTGTTGGGTGCGGCAGCGCTGGCCACGACAGGCTGCGGGGCTGCGGCGACGGCGGCCGCATTATTCTGGTGCACCGCGACCGCACCGACGGCACCCACCACGCTGACAGTCGCCAAAGCCAGCGTGAGGCGCTTTAAGGTCATCGGTCCGGAATATGACTGTTTTTGCATAAAGCACTCCTGAAATGAATGAGGTTATTCGATGCATTCAATATGCGGCAGCAGACTTAGACATCGCTTAAGCTCGGCGGCGAGCTGGCTTAGATATTGCTTAACTTCGTGGCGGTGTTGCGTAGCCGCAGCGGAATCGGCGGCAAAATAGCGGGGCGCGGCTGTTATTGACCAGGTTAACGGCCACTGGCCGGAAAACCGGCCAGTGGCTTTGCTGAGGGATGACAGACTCAGCTTGCTCAGGCTGCCTGGCGTTCCAGCGCAGTCACGTTGTCGCCGCCGCCGATGACGATCTTGCGCGGTTTCAGCGCTTCGGGCACTTCGCGCACCAGGTCGATGGTCAGCATGCCGTTGTCGAACGAGGCGGCGCTCACCTTGACGTGGTTGGCCAGCTGGAAGCGCTGCTCGAAGTCGCGCGCGGCGATGCCGCGGTGCAGATAGGTGCGCTCGGTGGCGTCTTTCTGCTTGCGGCCGACGATGTGCAGCGAATCGCGTTCGGCGACGATGTCGATTTCAGCGCGACTGAAACCGGCCAGCGCCATGACGATGCGATATTTGTCTTCCGACACCAGTTCGATGTTGTACGGAGGATAGCTGGGCTGGGCATCGGCGCGCTGTGCCTCGTTGAGCAATTGGGCCAGGCGGTCGAAGCCGATGGCGGAACGATACAGGGGAGCGAGATCAAATGTGCGCATGATGAATATCCTTTTAAAAAGAAGCGATATAAGGTAGTTGCGGACCTCCGATGAGCATCCGCTGATCCGAATATAGAACGCCCTTTCGCCTTTTCAAGGGTCTTGAAAATAGCCCGTCCCGCCCCATGGCAGGGCGTTTATTTTGAATATTTTCGAAATTTTACATTTTGTAACATGTTGCCCTAAGGCTCATGCTAAACTGAAATTTCAGTTGCCATCGGCTGTCGGCGCCGCTATTCATATCACGCCCTGACGGATTTTTTTCCTTCGTTTTTTACTGCACATGACCGCTCAATCGCTGCCTCTCCCCCGCTTTGCCAATACCTCGAAAATCCTGCTGGCCGCCCTGCTGAGCGCCGCCTTCAGCGCGCACGCCGCCGACGGCGTGCCTGCCGTCAGTGATAAAACCTACCCCGGCACCATCGTCTTGAACGTGGATGCGAGCAATAACAATCAGCAGATTTTCCAGATCCATGAAAGCATCCCGGTCAAGGCCGGCAAGCTGACGCTGCTGTATCCGCAATGGTTGCCCGGCAATCACGGCCCGACCGGTCCGCTGAATGCGCTGGCCGGCCTGAAATTCAGCGGCAACGGCAAGACGATCGAATGGGCGCGCGATCCGCTCAATGTCTACGCTTTCCATCTGGAAGTGCCGAGCGGCGTGACGACGGTGGAAGCGGAATACCAGTTCCTGTCTCCGCTGGAAGGCAACCAGGGCCGCATCACGATGACCGACAATATCGTCGGCGTGCAATGGAATGCGATGACGCTGTACCCGGCCGGCTACGCCAGCCGGCGCATCATGGTGCAGCCGAAACTGACCTTGCCGGCCGGCTTCCAGTTCGGCACCGCGCTGGAAACGGAAACGCAAAGCGGCAACGAAACCACCTTCAAGACCCTGGACCTGGAAACCCTGGTCGATTCGCCGCTGTTCTCGGGCCGCTACTTCAAGCGCATCGACCTCGACCCGAACGGCAAGCTGCCGGTGCACCTGGATATCGTCGCCGACAATCCGGAAAGCCTGGAAGCGAAACCGGAACAGATTGCCGTGCATAAAGAGCTGATCCAGCAAGCCTACAAACTGTATAAATCGCAGCACTACAAGCACTACGATTTCCTGTTCTCGCTGAGCGATGAATTCAGCGGCATCGGCCTGGAACATCACCAGTCCAGCGAAGACGGCGTCAAGGCCGACTACTTCACCGACTGGACCAAGAGCGAAGTCGGACGCGATTTGCTGGCGCATGAATACACCCACTCGTGGGACGGCAAGTTCCGCCGCCCGGCCGGCCAGGACGTGCCCAACTTCAACACGCCTATGAACGACGGCTTGCTGTGGGTTTACGAAGGCCAGACCCAGTACTGGGGCAATGTCCTGGCTGCGCGTTCCGGCCTGGTGGCCCAGCCGCATGCGCTCGACTCGCTGGCCAGCGTCGCCGCCCGCTACGACAACGTGCGCGGCCGCGTCTGGCGCGACGTGCTCGACACCACCTACGATCCAGTCATCAATATGCGCCGCCCTATCGGCTGGGCCAACTGGCAGCGCAGCGAAGACTATTACTCGGAAGGCCAGTTGATCTGGCTCGACGCCGATACCAAGATCCGCGAACTGTCGGGTGAAAAGCACTCGCTGAACGATTTCGCCGCCAAGTTCTTCGGCGTCGAAGACGGCAACAACCGCGCCCTGCATTACACCTTCGACGATGTCGTCAAGGCGCTCAACGAAGTCCAGGCTTACGACTGGGCGACCTTCCTGCACACCCGCCTGGAAGGCCGCAATCCGCACGCGCCGCTGGACGGCCTGACCCGCGGCGGCTGGAAACTGGTGTATACCGACACCCCGACCGACTTCCTGAAAATGGCTGAAGAGCGCAGGAAAGTCACCGACTTCGCCTACTCGCTCGGCTTCAGCGTCGACAAGGACGCCAAGATCGTCGGCATCGAATGGGATGGCCCGGCTTACAAGGCTGGCCTGACGTCCGGCAATACCAGCATCGTCGCCGTCAACGGCAAGGCTTACAAAGCCGAGGTGTTGAAAGCGGCGGTGAAGGCGGCCAAGGGCACGGCCAAGACCATCGAACTGCTGGTGAAAAAAGGCGAGCACTTCCGTACGGTATCGATCGACTACCATGAAGGCTTGAAATATCCACGCCTGGAACGCATCGAAGGCACGCCTGACCGCCTCAGCGCCATCATGGCGCCGATGAAGTAAGCGCGATTGCGGATGAACGCGGCGCCGCTGTCCGCTTGACGGCGGCGCCGCTTCGCCGGACGGCCGTGGACACGGCGCGCTTGCCGGCCTTGGCCGCGCCCGGTCGGCAGTTCCGCACGGCATCGTTCGACCTGTTGCGCCCGGAGTTTTCGGTGTATGCTGCGGCCATGACTACCGACACCGACATCCAGCTCAGCGGCCCGTTCAAGGCCACCGACGGCTCCGGCCGCGCCTACGACATCAAGGGCATCCGCATTTTCGACGAAGGCTACGGCATCATCGATGTCTACGTGGATTTTGCCGCCGCCATCGATGGCACTCTCTACAAGGACAAGACCCTGGTCGGCCATATCCTGGCGCGCTTGCGCAGCCTCGGCTACGTCGGCCCGGATTTCGGCCACGGCGACCTCGGCTTGCAGGACAAGAAACTCATCGTCCTCGAAGCGCCCGAGGAATTCAATGCCTTCGCCGCCGGCAAAGGCTGGAAAAACCTGGCCGAAGAGTTTGACGACGAGGAATAAGCGTCAGGAATAAGCGCCAATAAGCGTCAAGCCGGCGCGGCGTATTTTAGCTATCCCGCGCGCTCCAGGCCGCAATCAGCCAAACAAGCCGTGCAGATACCAGCGCGGTTCGGCCGCGCCGTCGCGCCGCTCGCCGACTGCGGCGATGCGTTCGCGGTAGACCCAGTAATACGCATGGTCCTGCCCTTCGGCGATGAAATAATCGCGCGATTGCGCCGCGCTCCACCAGCCCGCCTCTATGCGCTCCGGCGACGACACCATCTTCAGCGGCGAACCATAAAACGGCCGGTGCTCGCGCATCGGCAGCGCGAGCGCTTGCGCCAGCATCCAGACCGGCCGCGGCAGGCTCAGCACGTCGGGCGGCATGTGCGCAGCGGCCGCCGCCGGACGGATTTTCTGCTGCAGCGGCACCCAGGCATTCGCCAGCTCGGGCCGGTAATCGGCCAGCGGCGCCGCCTGCAACACATTTTCCGGCCCCAGCCGCGCCACCAGCAACTCGAACAGGCGGCGCCGGTCTTCCGGCGTTCCACCCGGCTCGGGAAACAGCGATGCGCTGGGCGGCGCCATCGCCCGCACCTGCAGCGCTTCCAGGCACAGGCCGATGACCGGCGCCTCCAGCGCCAGTTTCCCCAGCCGCTCCTTGAGCAGGCGCAGCAGGTGTTCGTCGCACCAGACCGGCTCGGAGAAAACACTTCGAGCGGGAGCCGGGGCAGGTAGAGGCCGATCCAGAGACGCATGACGCTGCAATACCGATGACGGAGTTAATGGAATAAATAAAGGGGTGTCGCGCTGCGGCCCCCGGCGTTTCACAAAACCGATGTCGACACCGCCGGCGGCCGGCCGCAAGGATAGCCGCAACGGCGCCGGCGACGCATGCTGCGCCGTCGCCAGCGGACGCATCATGCAAAACAGGGTGTCGACGCAGCGGATGGCCGAGTGCGCCAGTTGCGACGCCAGCCATAAGGATGGGTGCAGCGCTTCTGGCGCGGACATGATGTTGGAGCGGAGCATAACATGGGACAAACAAAAGGCTGTATAAATATACAGCCCTATTTGAAAGCCGTTTTGGCAAGGCCTATCTCTTCGGGTGTCCTATCCGGTCGGCATGTTTTTCAGATAAACAAGATATCGTTTGTTGTAACATAGACCCAGGCGCGCGGCCGTCCGGCGGGCTCCGCCTTACCGAAAAGGAATCCACTTGACCACCATCCAACTGACGGGCGCGATCATCTTCGGCCTGGCCCTGCTGCACACCTTCGCCGCCAAGGCCGTCGAAGCGCTGGCGCACCGTTATCCGCGCCACGCCGGCCTGTTCCACCTGCTGGGCGAGGTGGAAGTCGTGTTCGGCTTCTGGGCCTTCATCCTGATCGTGCTGATGGCTTTTCTGGAGGGCGGCGCCGGCGCCACCGCATATGCCGAATCGCGCCAATACAGGGAGCCGCTGTTTGTCTTCGCCGTGATGGTGGTGGCGGCTTCGCGCCCGGTGCTGGACACGGTGCAGCGCCTGCTCGGCGGCCTGGCCCGGCTGGCGCCGCTGCGCACCGAGCTGGCGCTGGCCTGGCTCGGCCTGGCACTGGTGCCGCTGACCGGCTCCTTCATCACCGAACCGGCGGCGATGACGCTGGCGGCGCTGATGCTGGCGCCGCAGATTTTCCGCCAGGGCATGCCGGAATGGCTCAAATACGCCGCCCTCGGCGTTCTTTTCGTCAATATCTCGATCGGCGGCACCCTCACCTCCTACGCCGCG
This sequence comes from Janthinobacterium sp., assembly GCA_036009485.1. Classification (GTDB taxonomy): domain Bacteria; phylum Pseudomonadota; class Gammaproteobacteria; order Burkholderiales; family Burkholderiaceae_D; genus Janthinobacterium. The sequence goes on along the minus strand of DASYLQ010000419.1, from coordinate 2,792 downwards.
CCGCCGGTGCTGATGGTGGCCTCGACCTGGGGCTGGGACAGCGCCTTCATGGCCGCCCACTTCGGCTGGAAAGCCGGCATCGCCGTGCTGCTCAACGCCAGCGGCGTCTGCCTTCTGCTGCGGCGCCACCTGCAGCCGGCCGCAGCAGCAGCGGACAGCGGCGCGCCGGCGCCCTTGCCCATCCCTTGGCCGGTGGCCCTGGTCCACCTGCTCCTGCTGGCCGGCGTGGTCGCCTTCGCCCATCACCCGGTGCTGTTCCTCGGCCTGTTCCTGCTCTTCCTCGGCTTTACCCAGGCTTATGAGCGCTACCAGAACCCGCTGATCCTGAAGGAAGGCTTGCTGGTCGGCTTTTTCCTGGCCGGGCTGGTGGTTCTTGGCGGCATGCAGCAATGGTGGTTGCAACCCATCATCTCCAGCCTGCGCCCGCTGGCCCTGTTCTTTGGCACGCTGGGCCTGACGGCGCTGACCGACAATGCCGCCCTGACCTACCTCGGTTCGCTGATCGACGGCATCCCGGCCCAGTCGCAATATATGCTGGTGGCCGGCGCCGTCGCCGGCGGCGGCCTGACCGTCATCGCCAACGCCCCGAACCCGGCCGGCGTCGCGCTGTTGCGGCGCGGCTTCAACGACGAATCGATAGGCGCCGTCGGATTGCTGCTGGGCGCGCTGGTGCCGACGGTCGTGGCGGCGCTGGCGTTTTTAATCTGACGCCCGCCGCCGCGCTCAGGCCAGGCGGCGGTGTTTGGAAAAAAAATCCAGCATCATCTTGCTGGCGTCCGGACCGGCCCGGGTGTTGAACGACAGGCTTTCGTCGCCGCCGCTCCACGCATGTTCCAGGCGCTCGATCTGCGCCACCCGCAAGAGTAATTTTTTGCCGACGTAAAAATCGCGGATCTGGTGCGCATTCGCCGGATTGCGGCTGCCCGGCCGCCCGCCCGGCTTGAGGGCGACCGATACCGAAGTGTCGGCCGGGGCACGGTTCAGCAGCAGGCTCTGGCGCACCAAATGGGTCTGGTTGATGGGACGCACCACGCGGTCGCCCTGGCCCTGGATCAGGATCGCCGGCATCTGCGGAAAGCCGGGCCGGTGCGCCAGCACCTCGGCGATGGCGCCGTCGGCGCGCTGGCTGGCGCCATGCTGCATCACGCCCAGCGCGCCCAGGGGACCGTGGCCGGCGCCGAACACCGGCCCCGAATGCAGGCCGACCGCGGCGATCAGTTGGGGATGGTTGAGCGCGACGATATTTGCCATCCCTGCCCCCGCCGAAATGCCGCAGATGTAGATGCGCGAGCGGTCGATCGGATAGGCGGCGGCGACCTTTTCTATCAGGCCGGCGATCAGGCGCACGTCGCCGCCGCCATGCTGGGTCGCCTTGTCATACCATTTCCAGCAGCGCTGAGAATGCGAGGCCAGCGATTGCTGCGGATACAGCACGGCGAAGCCCTTGCGTTCCGCCAGCTTGTTCATCCGCGTTCCCTGGGCAAACTGGGTGGCGGTCTGTTCGCAGCCGTGCAGCATCACGACCAGCGGCCTGCCCTTGGCACGGAATGCCTCCGGTAACTCTTTAGCCGGCAAATACAACCAGTAATTCAGGCGCGGCGCCGACAAGGGCAGCCCTTCCGGCAGCAGCGAATGGGAAGACGCCAGCCATTTCCCCGGCAGCGCGGCGATGCTGGAACGCGGCAAGGCGCGGGTCCGCGGCGCCGCCGGCTTCAGCACCATCTTGACCATGACCGCAGCCGCCTTCGGCCGCGTCCTCGGCTTGGGTTCCGGTTTGCCCAGCAAGATCTTGCTCACGCTCTTGCTCACGCTCTTCCTTATCTTCGTGCCCATTTTCGCGGCCGAACGCTGCTGCGCTTTGCCTGCACGCACCAGCGTTCGCAACCATTGTTCCGCCGTTTTCGCCATGCGTTTTCCTCCATCGAAGAGAGGCAGCTTAACGCAAAAAAATCGCTGCTCTCGGTACGCCAGCACGCTTAAGACCGGGCTGGCACGATTGACATAGATCAAACGCCACGGGGGTCAAATGCTTAACCTTGCGAATGCGATGCGCCTTACGGCGCGGCGGGAGCAACGACAGGGCAACGACAGGGCAACGACAACAACAAGGGCAGGCAAGGCCTGGCCTCAACTTACCAACCTCAACTTACCAGCAGCACCAACAGGAGAATGAACATGAGCTATCTGGACCGCGACCCACTCGGCATCTACCGAACCAGCAGCAGCGACACCGGCAATAAAAGCGGCCCCGGGCCGAAACTGATGGGGGCCGACACGCTGATCGGCGACGACGTCTACAACCACAAGGATGAAGATTTGGGCGACATCAAGGAAATCATGCTGGACATGCGCACCGGCCAGATCGCGTACGCGGTGCTGTCCTTCGGCGGCATCCTGGGCCTGGGCGAAAAACTCTTTGCCGTGCCTTGGCAGCGCCTGCGCCTGGACACCGTCAACAAGCGCTTCGTCCTCGACATCGACAAAGATAAGCTTGAAAACGCGCCGGGCTTCGACAAGGATAACTGGCCCGACATGACCAACCAGAACTGGACCAACCAGATCGACACTTTTTATGGCGCCGGTTCGGCGTCCGGCGTGTCCGGCAGTTCGACGGCCGCATCCGGCGGTAGCGGCACGACCGGGGCAAGGAGCTAGCCCGGATATTTCACGAGTAGAGGTCGGCGGCCGCGCCCGGAGGCGCGTTGTTATTGGTTCTCACGCCTAACAACAACCGAGGACCGCCGATGCCAAATTGTACCGTTGAACCAGTCGAATTGGGCAAGGTTGGTCGC
>DASYLQ010000418.1:0-3225 GCA_036009485.1 Janthinobacterium sp. | reverse complement strand
TGACGATGCCCTGGACGATGCGGGTCGGGTCGCCCATGCCGAGGGAGCTGCCATGGCCGCCGAACCAGAAGCCGGGATAACCGCCGATCACCGTCAGCGCCGCCGACGCCATGCACACCAGGCCATAGGTGCGCATGCCGGCGGCGCGGCCGTGGTAGGAGCGCTCGTAGCCGACCAGCAAGCCAAGCAGCAGCGCGCCGGCCAGGTTCAGCAGGATCACGCCGTTCGTGCGCAGTTCGCCTTCCGACCAGTAGCTGCCAAGGAGTTCAAGCGCCGGCATGGCCGCGCTCCTTCGAACCGGGCTGGCGGACGGGCGCGCTCACGGCGTCTTTTTCTTGCTCAACTGCTTTTCAAAGGCGATGTCGAGCTTGCTGACGCGCTGGGGCTTTTGCGGCCCGAGCGTGTTGACGAAGGCGACGAAGTCATCCAGCTCGAGCGGGGCGCAGAGCGGCGGCTTGCCCGGTCCTTCGCTGAGGAAAAACAGTTCGCCGGCGGTGCGCGCCATCGAATACGCGGCATTGCCGCTGCGCTGCTTGAGCCGTTCGACGGCGGCGGTGGCGCGGGTCGAGCGCATCTCAGAGCGCCTCGGTGCGGCTGTGCAGCCAGGCCAGCGCGGCCCCGTCCACGTGCGGCGCCAGGCGCGCCCGCACGGTGGCGTGGTAATCGTTCAGCCATGCGATTTCATCGGCGCGCAACAGCGCCATGTCGAGGCAGCGCGTATCGATCGGACACAGGGTCAGCGTCTCGAAACGCAGGTACTCGCCGAACTCGGTGGTTTCGGCGGCCCGGTTCAGCACCAGGTTCTCGATGCGGATGCCCCAGCGTCCCGGCTTGTAGATGCCCGGCTCGATCGAGGTGATCATGCCCGGCTCCATCGCCGTGTGCGGCTCCGGCATGGTCGAGGCGGAGATCGATTGCGGCCCTTCGTGGACGTTGAGGAAGAAGCCGACGCCGTGGCCGGTGCCGTGGCCGTATTCGACGCCGGCGGCCCAGATCGGCGCCCGCGCCAGCGCGTCCAGCATCGGCGACCTGGTCCCGCGCGGGAACTGCGCCGAGGACAGCGCGATGACGCCTTTCAGCACCAGCGTGAAGTCGCGCCGGTGCGCGTCCGTGATGTTGCCGACCGGGACCACGCGCGTGATGTCGGTGGTGCCGCCGAGGTACTGGCCGCCGGAATCGATCAGCAGCAGGCCGTCGCCCTGGATGGCGGCGTGCGACGCCTCGGTGGCGCGGTAATGCATGATCGCGCCGTTCGAATTGAAGCCGGCGATGGTGCCGAAGCTGGGGCTGACGAAGCCGGGCCGGCGCGCGCGCGCCGCCGTCAAGTGTTCGTCGATGCCGATCTCGGTCAGCGCCGCCGCGCCGGGATCGGCCAGCGCCGCCTCCAGCCAGGCGAAGAATTCGCACAGCGCGGCGCCGTCCTGTTCCATCGTCTGGCGCACGTGGGCCACTTCGGCCTCGCTCTTTTTCGATTTCGCCAACGTGGTCGGGTTGACCGCCTCGATCACCTTGACGCCAGCCGGCACCGCCTGGCGCATGCCGTGGGTGATGCGGCGCGGGTCGATCAGCAAGGTCGATTCCGGCGCCAGCGCGGCCAGCGCCTTGTGCGCGTCGGCGTACGGCGCCAGGTGCACGCCGTCCTCCTCCAGCACGCCGCGCAACGCCTGCGCCACCTTGCCGTCAGCGATGAACAGCGTGGCGCGCTGCGGCTCGATCAGCGCATGCGCCAGGAACACCGGGTTGTAATGGACATCGGCGCCGCGCAGGTTGAACAGGTAGGCGATGTCGTCCAGCGTCGAAATGACATGGCGGCCGGCGCCCAGCTGCGCCATCGCCGCGCGCAGGTCGGCCAGCTTGCCGATGCGGGTGCGCGAGGCATACGGCGCCGCGTGCTCGAAGACCGGCTCGGGCGGCAGCCCGGGACGCTCGTTCCACACCTGCGCCAGCACGTCGGTGTCGGTGCGCAGCGCAACGTCCTTACCGGCCAGCGCCTGTTGCAGCAGGCGCGCGGTGGCCAGGCCCAGCACGTCGCCGTCGACGGCGACGGTCTGGCCGGCCTTCATGGTCGCCGCCAGCCAGTCGATATACAGCACGCTGGCGCCGGACGGGATCTTCATCAGCTTGACGGCCGTGCCTTCCAGTTCGGCCTCGGCCTGCTGCCAGTAGCGGCCGTCGGTCCAGACGCCGGCGAAATCCTGGGTGGCGATGAAGGTGCCGACCGAGCCGGTGAAACCGCTCAGCCATTCGCGCCCCTTCCAGCGCGCCGGCAGGTATTCCGACAGGTGGGGGTCGGCCGACGGCACCATCAGGGCGTCGATCTGGTGCGTCCGCATCGCCTGGCGCAATGCGGCCAGGCGATGCGCCAGGATGGTGTTAGCCGAGGTGCTTGTATTCATGATCATGTATTCGTCGTCGTGGGTCGGGTGTTTCGGTCGTGTGTCCAGCCTGCCGCCGCCGGTAAAAATGAGGCTCCATCATACTCCGATTGCGCCGCCGGCCACAGCCTGGATGCGCGATCCGGCCCGGCGCCCAACATAGTGCGAATTGCATAATTTGTTGGTGCAACACCAAAACAGTGCGGTCCGGCGCTCTTGCCGGCCGCGCCTGGCGGCACGCCGCCGCCGCTGCGGCGCAGGGGCGCAAAAGACGGCGCCCGAATCCCCTTCTTCCCTCTGCTGCCGGGCCCGGCGCCAGCCTTTTTCCCGCCCCTGCCGGCGCTGGATTCCGGGTCTTTTTCCTAATGCGAAATATGTGGCATGTATCTTGCTGTAACGTTATGTAACAAAGTTTCCATGCGCGAGCAGCTCACCACTCCCGCCTTGCAAGGCCAAAAGCGCTGCAAGGCCCGCATCGGATTCGCCGGCGTTTTGCATCCAGCGTTTTGCAACCAGATTTCCGCATTTTTTAAAGCCTTGATAAGGAGTGGTATCCATGAAGCGTTTTCTGCCCGGTTTTTCCAAGCGTTCGGCCTTGCCAATGCCTACCCTGTTGTCGTCGACCGTGTCCGGCCTGTTCGGCAGCGGCGGCATGAATAAATACCTCTACGGTTCCGGCGCCCTGCTGCTGGCGCTGCAATCGGGCATGGCGCTGGCGCAGCAAGGCCCGATGCCGGCCGACCCGGCCGCCGCCGCGCCCGACGCCAAAGTCGATGCGGTGATCGTCACCGGCACCCGCGTCGGCGGCCTGAAGGCCATCGACAGCGCCTCGCCGATCCAGGTGCTCGAT
>DASYLQ010000417.1:0-4111 GCA_036009485.1 Janthinobacterium sp. | reverse complement strand
GAAGCGATACCAGTCCACCCCCAGCTCCGGACGGGAAAGGGCAAACAGTTCGACCACGCAACCAAACTCGAAAGTGCACAACTGATCATAGGCCAGCGCGGCAACGAGGGGGCTTTTAGCCAGGATTCGGGATGGAGAAGGCATGGCCAGATCCTACCATAGGTTAGCAAAAACGCCAGAGAAAAAACGAGAAGGCGGCCGCGCGAATGTGGCGATATATGCCTGAATAACGGCGTTAACGCCACTTGTGGCCGCCATGTTGTCAGCGCATCATCAATCTAAACAATTTCCATTTACCACCAAAAAGGACGCTCACATGCATACGCAGAAAAAGGCTTGGCTAGTCGGGATGTTTTGTACGTCGATAGCGGCGCTGGGGCCTCCGGCCTCGGCCCAGCAGGCCACCGATGGGACGCCTGCCATCGAGCAGGTGGTGGTCAGCGGAAAAAGCGCTCCGGGTCGCCTCGACCAGGCCGCGCCCACGGCCAGCCGCCTGGGCCTGAGCGCGCGCGAAACGCCGGCCACCATCGACAGCATCGACGCCAAAACTATCGAGCTGCGAGGCTACCAGAATGTCGAGCAGGCGGTTGACAGTATGCCCGGCGTGACCTCGGGCGGCGCGCCGGGCAGCCCCTCGCAATTTTCGATGCGCGGCTTTACTGGCGACCAAGTGACCATCCTGCGCGACGGCGTCTATCTGGGACCGTCGGACATGACTTACCGGCCGCAAAATTCCTTCAACCTCTCGGATATCGATGTGCTGAAAGGACCCGGCTCGGTACTGTATGGCCAGGGATCGATCGCCGGCACGGTGAACGTCATCTCGAAGAAACCCACCCTGAACGGCAATTCCTTCGACGCCATCGGTACTTACGGCAGTTTCAACAGCAGCCAGGCCGGCGTCGGCGGCAATGTCGTCCTGGGCGAAGACCTGGCGCTGCGAGCCGACCTGAGCCGCACTGCCTCGCAAGGCTTTGTCCACGGCGCCCACTCGGATTCGCTGAACGGCACCGTCGCCCTGTTGTGGAAGCCGAACGCCCGCTTCGACCTGCAGTTCAGCCTGGACTACCTGACCGACCACCCCTCGCCGTATTTCGGCACGCCGCTGGTGCCGGCGGCGTTTGCGACGTCGCCGCTGAACGGCGTCGTGCAGACAGCCGACGGCAGCACGATCGACAGCCGTATGCGCTATGTGAATTACAACGTCGGCGACGACCAGATCGAGTCGACCCAGTACCTGTCGCGGGTCTCGCTGCACTGGATCGCCGGCGACGATGTCACGATCAGCAATGAAGCCTATTATTTTTACGCCGACCGCAAGTGGAAGAACGCGGAAACCTATACCTTCGACGCGACCACCAGTCAGATAAACCGCGACCGCTTTTTCGTGTTCCATGACCAGCACCTGTACGGCGACCAGCTCAGCGCCGCCTTTGCCGCGCCGCTGGCTGGCCTGGCTAACCGCTTCGTCGTCGGTATCGACTACAGCAAGCTCGATTTCGTCCGCACCCGCGGTTTCCCCGACGGCGACAGCGTCGACCCATTCAATCCCGCGCCCGGCCTGTTCGGCCCGCTGGTGGGCTTGCGCAGCCCGACCAAATGGGAAGACAGCGCGCTATTCCTCGAGGACGCCCTCGACCTCACGGCCAGCCTGAAGCTGATCGGCGGCGCGCGCGCCGAGAACTTTTATCTGGACCGGGAAAACTACGCGGCCGACGGCAGCTTCCAGGCGGCTACCAGCTTTCACCGCACCTTTAAGCCCAAGAACTGGCGCCTCGGCCTGGTGTACCAGGGGCCGGCGGGCCTGACGCCATATGTGCAATTCAGTACCGGGCAGGATCCGGTCGGCTCGAATATCCTGTTGGTCAACGCCGGGCAGAATTTCGATCTCAGTAAATCGCGCCAGGCCGAAATCGGCGTCAAGGCAGACCTGGGCGAGCGCCGCGGCCATGTGACGCTGGCGTATTACGATATCCAGCGCAAGAATCTGTTGACGCAGACCTCGGCCGACACCGTAGATAACGTCGGTAGCCAGAAATCGCGCGGCGTCGAACTCTCGCTCGATTACAAGCCGCTGGCGGTATGGAACGTCAACGCCAACGTCGCCTACACCGATGCCCGCTACGGCAGCTTCATCGACACCAGCAACGGCGTCGATGCCAGCGGCAACCGGCCGGCGAATATTCCCACCTGGACCGCCAACCTGTGGAGCAGCTACAGCGGTTTTGGCGGCGTGCCGCTGGAAGTCGGCGCCGGCCTGCGCTATGTCGGCGACCGCTTCGGCAATACCGCCAATTCCCTGCTGCTAAAGCGCTATACCCTGGTCGACCTGTACGCCACCTATCGCCTGAACAAGAACCTGAGCCTGACGGCGCGCGTCAACAACGCCACCAATAAGGCTTACGCCCAGTGGGCCGATGTCAATTATCCGACGCAAATCCAACTGGGAGCCCCGGTCAGCTATGAAATCGGTCTTGTCGCCCACTTTTAAGCGGCCGCCCCTGCTGCTCGGCGCGGCGCGCCAGTTCTCGCGCCTGCACCGGTGGCTGGGCACGGCGGTGTGCCTGATGTTCGCACTCTGGTTCGGCACCGGCGTCATCATGATGTACGTGCCCTTCCCTTCGCTTAGCGAACCGGCGCGCCTCGCCGCGACGGCTCCGCTCGACCTGTCCGCCCTGGCGGTAGCGCCGTCTGGGGCGGCGCAGGCGGCGGCCGACGTTCCGCTGGCCGGACTGCGCCTGGTCGCGGTGCTGGGCCAGCCGCGCTATCTACTGACGCTGGCCGACGGCCGTATGCTGGCCATCTCCGGGACCGACGCCGGCCCGGCGCCGCCGCTGGAGGTCGAGACGGCGCGCCGCGTCGCCGAACAGTTCGCGCAACTGCCGGCCGCGGCGGTCGACGGCCCCTTCGATTACGACCAGTGGGTGGTGCACCAGCGTTTCGATCCGGCGCGGCCCTTCTTCCGCGTCAGCCTGGGCGATCGCGCCGGCACCGAGTTGTATGTGTCGGCCAGGTTGGGGCAGGTGCTGCAGCGCACCACCCGCTTCGAGCGTGGCTGGAATTGGGTGGGCGCGGTGGTGCACTGGATTTACCCGACCGTCCTGAGGAAAAGCGAATATGCGTGGGACCAAGTGGTGTGGTGGCTGGCCCTGATCGGCATCGTCGCGGCGCTGGCCGGTTTCGGCCTGGGTATCGTCCGCCTGCTGAACCAGTGCCGTAGCGGGCGCGGCGGACTTTCGCCATTTCGCGGCTGGCTGCGCTGGCATCACATACTGGGGCTGTGCGCCGGAACGTTCGTGCTGACCTGGATCTTCAGCGGATGGCTGTCGATGGACCATGGCCGCCTATTTTCGCGCGACCAGGCCGAGCCCGAACGCAACGCGCGCATGCGCGGCATCGACCTTGCAACGGCGGTGCGCGGGCTGACGCCCGAGACGATACGGACGCTGGGTCCCGCCCGCGAACTGGAATTCTTGGCCGTCGGCGGCCAGGCCTTGATCGCTGTGCGCGGCGGCGCCGACAGCCGGTATCCGCTGCGCCCGCTGCAGCGCGGGGCCCTGGGCGCGGCCATCGGCGCCGTGCCGGACCAGCTGTTGCTGGCGGCCGCGCGGCAAGCCTGGGCGCCGGTGCCGGCGCTGGACATCGCCACAATCGCCGCCGACGACGCCTATGGCCACACGCGTTCGGATCCCCTGCCACCGAGCGCGCGGCGCATCCGCCTCGACGACGCCGACGCCACCTGGGTGCACGTCGACGCCACATCGGGCCGCATCATCTCGCTCATGGACCACAGCCGCCGCGTTTACCGCTGGCTGTTCACCGGTCTGCACACTTTCGATTTCCCGCTGCTGAATCGCGCCGGGCCGTTATGGCAGGTACTGATGATCTGCGCCCTGGCGCTGGGCTTTTGCCTGAGCGTCAGCGCGGTCGTGCTGGGCGGCCGGCGCATCGGGAAGTCGTTCAAGCCGTGGCTGCGGCCACGTTCCATCACAAAGGAGATTCAATGAAAGACCAATTATTTTTACTCAAGCCAGGATTTTCAGATGCCGGTCAGGGGCCGTTCTACTGCGGCGACTCGGTCGCGGTGGAAGGTTTGCTGGGCTTTTTCCCG
>DASYLQ010000416.1:0-3112 GCA_036009485.1 Janthinobacterium sp. | reverse complement strand
CGTTGTGGGTCGGCACCTCCGCCGGCGTCGAGCGCTGGCGCCTGGATGGCAAGACACCGCGGCGCAGCCGTTTCGGCGCCAGGGAGGGCGTGGCCGGGATCGCCGTCACCGCCATCTACCAGGACGCCGACGCCAACCTGTGGGTCGGCAGTTATGCCGACGGCTTGTACCGTTGGGTGCCGCAGCCGGGTTCCAGCCCTGGGTTCGCCTTCAATCCCGGCCATTTTGTGGCCTACCACCATCTCGGCAGCGACAGCCACAGCGTCGCCGACAACCGCATTTCGGCGCTCTACCGCGACCGCGTCGGCACCTTCTGGGTCGGCACCTGGTACGGCGGCGTGAGCCGGGTCGACCTGGCCAGCGGCGGCTTTGCGCGCTATGTGAAGATGGCCGACGAGCCGCATGCGCTGTCCGACAACCGGGTGCGCGCCATCGCCGGCGACGGCCACGGCCAGCTTTGGCTGGGAACCAACGGCGGCTTGAATTACCTGGATCCTGGCAGCGGCCGCTCCATCGTCTACCGCCCCGGCGTGCGCTCGCCCGGCGGCCCGGACGACGACCAGGTGACGGCGCTGTGGCACGGCGGCGGCGTGCTGTGGGTCGGCGGGCGCGCCGGCCTGCGCCGCTTCGATCCCGCCACCGGCCGCTTCAGCGCCGTCCCTCTGGGCGACGATGCCGACCCGGGCGGCGACGAGGTGCGCGGCATCATGGGCGACCGCGCAGGCATGATCTGGGTGGCGTCGCGCGGCGGCGTGCACAGCCTGGATCCCGTCAGCGGCAAGGTGCGCAGCTACCGCCACGACCCGGCCGACGCCGACAGCCTGGCCGACAACGTGGTGCGGCCGATGCTGGAAGACAGCCATGGCGAGTTCTGGCTCGGCACCTTCGATGGCCTCGACCTGCTCGACCGGAGCAGCGGCCGCTTCCGTCATTTCCGCCACGACGAACAGGATCCGTCCAGCCTGAGCCACGATGAAGTGCATTACCTGTACGAAGACCGCGACGGCAGCCTGTGGGTCGGCACGGCGAACGGCTTGAATCACATGGTCCGCGGCGCCGACGGCAGCGTGCATTTCAAGCGCTACACGCGGCGCGACGGCCTGGCCGACGACGCCATCGCCGCCATCCTCGGCGACGACACGGGCGCGCTCTGGCTCAGCACCAACAGCGGCCTGTCTCAGCTGAACAAGCGCACCGGCCAGTTCCGCAACTATTCGGGCGCCGACGGCTCCATCGAAGGCGCCTATTTCGACGGCGCGGCGCTGGCCGCCGGCGGCGTGCTGTATTTCGGCGGCTTCAACGGCATGACCGCCTTCGCTCCCGCCGCGATCCATGACAACCAGCTGGCGCCGGCCGTGGCCATCACCGATTTCCAGATCTTCAACAAGCCTGTGCGCGCCGGCCAGGGCGACTATCCGGACGTGCTGAAAGTCGCGATCGACCACACCGCCGCGCTGACGCTGCAGGGCGAGGCCTCGGTCTTTTCGCTCGAATTCGCGGCGCTGCATTACGCCGCGCCGCAACGCAACCGCTTCGCCTACCAGTTGCAGGGATTCGACCGCGACTGGGTCCTGACCGACGCCAGCAAGCGCTTCGCCACCTATACCAACCTCGATCCCGGCCATTACGTCTTCCGCGTCAAGGCGGCCAACAAGGACGGCGTCTGGAACGACGACGGCGCCACGCTGGATATCACCATCATGCCGCCGTTCTGGAAGACCTGGTGGTTCCGCCTGCTGCTGGCGCTGTTGCTGATGGGCGCCGCCGTGATCGCCTACCAGGCGCGCATGCGCAGCCTGAGCCGGCGCAAGGAATGGCTGGAGAGCGAGGTCGGCCTGCGCACCGTCGAAGTGGAGCAAAAGAACCGCCTGCTGCAGCACCAGACCGAGGAGCTGGAACGGCGCCGCCTGGACGCCGAGCAGCAGCGCATCGAGGCGGTGCAGCGCCGCGTCGACACGGAACGGCAAAAGCAGGAGGTCGAGCGGCAAAAGGAAAACGTCGAGCAAGCCCACCGCAACATCTCGGTGCTGAGCGAGATCGGACGCGAGATGACCGCCACGCTGGACATGGAGACGGCGATGCTGACGGTGTACCGCCACGTCCACCAGCTGATGGACGCGGGCATCTTCGGCATCGGCTTCTACCGCGAGGAGCAGGGCGTGATCGAGTTCCCTTTCTCGATGGAGCAGAGGGTGCGCAGCGAGTTTTACAGCCGCCGCCTGGACGATCCGAACCAGTTCGCGGTGTGGTGCCTGACGCACCGGCGTGAAGTGTTCATCAACGACGTCGACGCCGAATATGAGGACTACATCGGCAGCGAGGGCATGACCACGCTGGCGCTGGCGCCGCTGGTGAACGGCCAGGCGGCGGCCAGGCCGCAGTCGATGATGTACACGCCGCTGGTGATCAAGGACCGCGTGGTCGGCGTGCTGTGCGTGCAGAGCGTGGAAAAGAACGCCTACCGGCGCGTCCACCTGGACATGCTGCAGACCCTGGCCTCGCACGCCGCCGTCGGCCTCGACAACGCCCGCGCCTACCAGCGCCTGGAAGAGGCGATGCAGGCCTTGCGCCAGACCCAGGCCCGGTTGCTGCAGCAGGAAAAGCAGGTGCGCCTGCATACCGACGAGCTGGCGCTGGCCAACCGCGCCTTGCAGGACAATGACGAGCGGCTGCGCCTGGCCAAGCAAAAGGCGGAAGACGCGACGCGGCAAAAGTCCGAGTTCCTGGCCAATATGAGCCACGAGATGCGCACCCCGCTGGCCGGCGTGATCGGCATGCTCGGCTTCGCGCTGCGCGACGCCCAGCTGCAGGACAGCACGCGGGCGCAGATCCTGCGCGGCCAGGCCAACGCCCAGTCGCTGCTGTCGATCATCAACGACCTGCTGGACTTTTCCAAGATCGAGGCGGGCAAGTTGAGCATCGAAAATATCGATTTCGCGCTCGGCTCGGCGATCGAAAACGTGGTCAGCCTGTTCGAGGAACAGGCGGCCGCCTACGGCATCGATTTCCGCGTCGAGTTCGGGCCGGACCTGCCGCCGTTCGTCGTCGGCGATCCGACCCGGCTGCGCCAGGTGCTCGTCAACCTGGTCGGCAATGCGTTCAAGTTCACCCA
>DASYLQ010000415.1:0-4873 GCA_036009485.1 Janthinobacterium sp. | reverse complement strand
ATTGTCGTAGCCAATGTCTTGCATGTGGATGGCCGCCTTTTCGCAGCGGATGCCGCCCGTGCAAAAGGTCACCACGGTCTTGCCGTCGAAGTCGGCCTTGTGCGCGGCGATCACGTCGGGGAATTCGGTGAATTTTTTGATGCGGTAGTCGACGGTATGCTCGAAGCTGCCGACATCGACTTCGAAATCGTTGCGCGTGTCGACCATCAGCACCGGCTTGCCGGCGTCGTCGTGGCCCTGGTCCAGCCAGCGCTTGAGCGTCAGCGGATGGACCGCCGGGGCGCGGCCCTTTTCCGGCTGAATCAGCGGCATGCGCATGGTGATGATTTCCTTCTTGATCTTCACCAGCATGCGCTTGTGCGACTGTTCCTCCGAATAACTTTCCTTGACTTCGATGTCGGCAAAGCGGGCGTCGGCGCGCAGCCAGGACAGGTAGCGGTCGATCGCCGCGCGCGGGCCGGACAGGAACATATTGATGCCTTCCGGCGTCAGCAGAATCGTGCCCTTCAAGTCCAGCTCTTTACACAAAGCCTGAAATTGGGGGCGCATTTCTTCGGTATTATCGAGGCTGATAAACTTGTAGGCGGCGATATTCACGTGGGCCGCGCCGGCGGCAAGGGCGTCGGCGCGGGCGGATGCGGTGGTCGGACTGGAAGCGGGCATGGCGGGCGATCGGGATAAAAATTACAGCCGCTATTATAAACCGCGGCGCGCCGTCCGCCCCGGCGTCGCCTGGCAGCAACGGCGGCGATTGACGATGCTGCCGCAAGGCACGGTAAAATACATCTCTCACAGCGCACAAGAATTGGCAATAGTATGGAAATGGTAACGGAGCTGTCCCCTGCATCGGAAGCCGCGCCGGCCCTTGTCACTGGCCCCGCTTTCGTGCATCTGCGGGTGCATTCCGAATATTCGATCGTCGACGGCCTGGTGCGCATCGACGACGTGGTCGCCGCCGCGGCCAAGGACAAGCAGGCCGCGCTGGCGATCACCGACCTGTCCAACCTGTTCGGCATGGTCAAGTTCTACAAGGCGGCGCGCGGCAAGGGCATCAAGCCGGTGGTCGGCTGCGACGTCTGGATCAGCAACGACGACAACCGCGACAGGCCGTCGCGCCTGCTGTTGCTGGCGAAGAACCGCATGGGTTACCTGCAGTTGTGCGAACTGCTGTCGAAAGCCTGGCTGACCAACCAGTACAAGGGCCGCGCCGAAGTGCGGCCCGAATGGCTGGAACAGCTGGCCGGCACGGAATCGGACCTGATGCCGGGCGCGAATCCCGCCAACGGCTTGATCGTCCTGTCCGGCGCGCATTTCGGCGACATCGGCGTCGCCATCGAGAACGGCAACCTGGCCCTGGCCGAGCGCCATGCGCAGCGCTGGGCCGGCATCTTCCCCGGCCATTTTTATATCGAAATCCAGCGCGGCGGCCAGCCCAACCAGGAGCAGCAGGTGCGCCATGCGGTGGCGCTGGCGGCCAAGCTGGGCTTGCCGGTGGTGGCGACCCATCCGGTGCAGTTCCTGGCGCAGCAAGAATTCATCGCCCACGAAGCGCGCACCTGCATCGCCGAAGGCGAGATGCTGGCCAACGCCAAGCGCGTCAAGCGCTTCAACGACCAGCAATGCTTCAAGTCGCAGGCCGAGATGGCCGCGCTGTTCGCCGACATGCCGGCGGCGCTGCAAAATTCGGTGGAAATCGCCCGGCGCTGCAACCTGACGCTCACCCTGGGCAAGCCGCAGTTGCCGAACTTCCCGACCCCGGCCGGCATGAGCATCGATGAATTCCTCGTCGCCGAATCGAAGGCCGGCCTGGAAAAACGCCTGGAACAACTGTATCCCGATCCCGCCAGGCGCGAACAGGAAAGGCCGCGCTACGAAGCGCGCCTGAAGTTCGAGACGGATACCATCTGCAACATGAAGTTCCCCGGCTACTTCCTGATCGTCGCCGAGTTCATCCAGTGGGCCAAGGAAAACGGCGTGCCGGTGGGACCGGGCCGCGGTTCCGGCGCCGGTTCGCTGGTCGCGTATTCGCTGCTGATCACCGACCTCGATCCGCTCAAGTACAACCTGCTGTTCGAGCGCTTCCTCAATCCCGAGCGCGTCTCGATGCCCGACTTCGACATCGATTTTTGCCAGGAAGGACGGGATCGCGTCATCCAGCACGTCAAGGATTTGTACGGCAAGGAGGCGGTCTCGCAGATCGCCACCTTCGGCACCATGGCGGCCAAGGGCGCGATCCGCGACGTCGGCCGGGTCATGGATTTCGGCTATAACTTTTGCGACGGCGTCTCCAAGCTGATCCCGTTCAAGCCGGGCAAGCCGGTCAGCATCGCCGATGCCATCGAGGAAGAACCGCTGCTCAAGGAGCGCCAGGAAAACGAGGAAGAGGTCAAGCAGTTGCTGGACCTGGCGCAGCAGGTCGAGGGCATCACCCGCAACATCGGCATGCACGCCGGCGGCGTGCTGATCGCGCCCGGCAAGCTGACCGATTTCTGCCCGCTGTACACCCAGGGCGGCGACGGCGGCGTGGTGTCGCAGTACGACAAGGACGACGTCGAAGCCGTCGGCCTGGTCAAGTTCGACTTCCTGGGCCTGACCACGCTGACCATCCTCGACCGCGCGGTGCGCTATATCAAGCAGCTCGATCCGGCCCAGGCCGACTTCGACCTGGCGCGCCTGCCGCTCAACGACCGCCCCTCCTACGAGCTGCTGACCAAGGCCAGGACGGTCGCCGTCTTCCAGCTGGAGTCGCGCGGCATGCAGGGCATGCTGAAGGATGCGCGGCCCGACCGCTTCGAGGATATCATTGCGCTGGTGGCGCTGTACCGTCCCGGCCCGATGGACCTGATCCCGGATTTCTGCAAGCGCAAGCACGGCGAAAAATTCGACTATCCGGATCCGCGTACCGAATCCATCCTGTCCGAGACCTACGGCATCATGGTCTACCAGGAGCAGGTGATGCAGATGGCGCAGATCGTCGGCGGCTACTCGCTGGGCGGCGCCGACATGCTGCGCCGGGCCATGGGCAAGAAAAAGGCCGAGGAAATGGCCGAGCACCGCGAGATCTTCCGCGCCGGCGCCGCCAAGGACGGCTTGACGGCCGCCAAGGCCGACGAGATCTTCGACCTGATGGAAAAGTTCGCCGGCTACGGCTTCAACAAGTCGCACGCCGCCGCCTACGCGCTGCTGTCGTATCACACCGCCTACCTGAAGGCGCACCATCCGGCCGCCTTCATGGCGGCCAATATGTCGCTGGCGATGGACGACACCGACAAGGTCAAGATCCTGGTCGAGGATTGCATCGACGTCTGCGGCCTGACCCTGCTGCCGCCGGACATCAACCTGTCCGACTACCGCTTCACGCCGGACGGCCCGCCGCCTTCGGTCAGCGGCAAGAAAGTGACGAAGATCCGCTACGGCCTGGGCGCCGTCAAGGGCTCGGGCCAGAACGCGATCGAGGCCATCGTCGCCGCGCGCACGGCCGGCGGCCCGTTCACCGACCTGTTCGATTTCTGCAAGCGCGTCGACAAGCGCCAGATCAACCGCCGCACCATCGAATCGCTGATCCGCGGCGGCGCCTTCGACTGCTTCAAGGTCGACCGCGCGGTCTTGCTGGCCTCGGTCGGCTTCGCCATGGAATGCGCCGAGCAGGACGCCCGCGCCGCCAACCAGGTCAGCCTGTTCGGCGGCGACGATAGCGATATGGTGGCGCCGCCCGAGTACGTCAAGGTGCCGCCCTGGAGCGACAAGCAGCGCCTGTCGGAAGAAAAGATCGCCCTCGGCTTTTACCTGTCGGGCCACCTGTTCGACTCGTACGCGTCGGAAGCGCGCCGCTTCGCCCGCACCAAGCTGTCCGAGCTGGAGCCGTCGCGCGAGCCGCGCATGATGGCCGGCGTGATCACCGGCATCCGCACCCAGATGACCCAGCGCGGCAAGATCCTCATCGTCACGCTGGACGACAAGAGCGGCATCGTCGAGGTGACGGTGTACAGCGAATTGTTCGAGGCGAACAAGCGCATCTTCAAGGAGGACGAGTTCCTGGCGGTGCTCGGCAAGGTGTCGGAAGACCGCTTCTCGGGCGGCTTGCGCATCACCGCCGAAAAGGCTTTCGACATCGTCGCCGCGCGCATCCAGTACGGCCGCCAGCTCGTGCTGGCGCTGCCGGCCGGGCTGGAGCCCAAGCGCATCCAGGACGTGCTGGCGCCGCACCGCAGCGAAGGCGGCCTGGCCATCGCCGCGCGCCTGAATCCGCGCGGCGCCAGTTGCACCGTGCAGTTCGGCGATGCCTGGCGGGTGGCGCCGTCGGACGCGCTGCAACTGGCGCTCGAGCAGGCGCTCGGGGCCAAAGAGGTGGCGGTTGAATATTAATCCGACAGCCGGGTTTTCGTCCGCCTTCGACGCCGCCGCCGAAGGCGGACCGGGCTCGTCCAAGGTGCTGTTCTTTTCGCACGACGCCAAGCTGGGCGACGCGGTGGTCAACACCTCCTTCGTGGCCGGCTTGCGCAAATACTCGCCGCAGTGCGAGATCCACGCCACGGTGGCCGGCGCCACGGCCGGCTTCTGGGCCACCGACCAGCGCATCCAGACCCTGTGGCCGCTGCAAAATCCGGGCTGGTCCGACATCATCGCCACCGGCCTGGCGCTGCGCCGCGAGCGCTTCGAACACATGGTCACCTGGCGCAAGATGCGCAGCGAGAAAAACCGCCTGCTGCTGCTGCTGGCGCGGCCGAAGAAGGTGATCGACTTGCGCGACTTTAACAACGGCACGGTGCGCCACCAGATCGAAAGCTGCCGCGAGGCGCTGGCGCAGATCCACAGCCGCAACGACATCGACCTGGCTTACGAGCTGGGATCGACGGCGCGCTGCGAACAGCTC
>DASYLQ010000414.1:0-5748 GCA_036009485.1 Janthinobacterium sp. | reverse complement strand
AATTCGTGCGAGGCGTTGGCGATGAAGTCGCGGCGCATCATTTCGATGCGTTCGGTCTCGGTGGCGTCGTGCGTCACCAGGATCTGGCGCCGGTTCTCGAAAGGGATGATCTGGACGATCAGCTTGCGGTTGCGGAAGCTCAGCGTCAGCGGCTGCTCGTAGCGCCCGAGGATGATGTAATCCATGAACTCCGGGCTGCGGATCAGGTTCGTCACGCGCATGCCCTTGTCGCGCTCATGGGTCAGGCCCAGGTGCTGCTCGGCGGCCGGATTGCACCATTCGAGGAACAGGACGTCGTCCATGATCACGACGCCGTCCGGCAGCAGGTGCATGGCCTGGCGGAAGCGGGCCAGCCATTCGGTCAGCTCGGCCTGGCTTTTTTCATCGTCGCGGCGCAGGCGGTACAGGCGCGAAAAGATATTCGTCCACGAACCCCAGCCGTCCGGCAGGCGCGCGCTATGCGGATTGTCCAGCCAGTTGTTCAACTGGTACAGATACGACAGTTGCACATACACCAGCGCCATCATCGCCAGGAAACCGGCGATCAAGGCAGACACCGCCCCGAACATCAGCCACAACACGCCGACGCAGGCCAGGATCGCCGCCGTGCGCAGCAGCGCGGGAACCCAGAACAGCAGTTTCGGGTTCATGGAGTCACTTTTCCGACAGCATATAGCCGACGCTGCGCACGGTCTTGATCAGGCTTTCCGCCTCCTTCAAGGCCTTGCGCAGGCGCAGGACGTGGACGTCGACCGTGCGTTCCTCGATCACCACGTGGTCGCCCCAGACCTTGTCCAGCAGCTGGCTGCGCGAAAACACGCGCTCCGGGTGCGCCAGCAAGAACTTCAGCAATTTGTATTCGGCGTGGCCGATGTCGATCTTGTTGTCGTCCATCATCACCGTGCAACTGATCGGGTCCAGCGCGACATTCCCGGCGCGCATGGGCGCCTGGGCGAGCTCAGGGCTTTTCCGGCGCAGCAGGGCCTTGGCGCGCGCCAGCAATTCGCGCGGCGAAAACGGCTTGGTGATGTAGTCGTCGGCGCCGCTGTTCAAGCCGGCCAGCTTGTCCTCTTCCATGCTTTTCGCCGTCAGCATGATCACCGGCAGTTCATTGAACTGGCGGTCGGCGCGGATGCGCGACAGCAGGCGCAGGCCGGTCTGGTCGGGCAGCATCCAGTCCAGCAGGATCAGGTGCGGCGTGCGGCGCTGGATGAAGTCCCAGGCATCCGACACGTTTTGCACCGAGCAGCAATTCCAGCCGGCTTCGCGCAGCGAATACGTGACCAGTTCCACGATGGCCGGCTCGTCTTCAACAATCAATACTGTGGTTTTATCGGCTGCCATGGAGCTTTACTCGGGGATGTCATTGGCGCCGACCACCGGCTGGGATGGACTGGTATGGCGGATGTCGCGGCCTTCGACCACGTAGATCACGTATTCGGCGATGTTCTTGGCGTGGTCGCCGATGCGCTCGATGGCCTTGGCCACCCACAGCGTGTCCAGCGCGGCGGAAATGGTGCGCGGGTCTTCCATCATGAAAGTGATCAGGTTGCGCATGATGGTGCGGAATTCGTGATCGATGATGGCGTCCTGGGCGATCAGCTGCAAGGCTTGCGTGCCGTCGTTGCGGGCGAAGGCGTCGAGGGCGTCGTGCAGCATGTCGCTGGCGCTGTTGGCGATGCCGCGCACCATTTCATAATGGTTGACGGTCAGCGTGCCGCGGCCGTGCAGACTTTTCGCGGTGCGGGCGATCTTGGTGGCTTCGTCGCCGATGCGCTCCAGGTCGGTGATCACCTTGATCGTCGCCATGATCGTGCGCAGGTCGTTGGCGGTTGGCTGGCGCCGCACGATCAGGTGGCTGCAGGCGTCGTCGAGCGACACTTCCAGCTGGTTGACGGCGTCGTCCTCGCGTATCACGCGGTCGGCGCGTTCGGCATTGCCGATGCGGAAGCAGGTCATGGCGTCGAGGAATTGGGTCTCGACGATGCCGCCCATCAGCAGCACCTTCGAGCGGATCGCCTCCAGTTCGTTGTCGTATTGTTTGGATGAATGTTCGCCTAGCATGCTGACTCTCCCGAATCGGTTATCTGTCTATATAGTTTATATAGTTTTTCTGCGAACGGGAATCAGCCGAAGCGGCCCGTGATGTAATCCTGTGTCTCTTTGCGCGCGGGATTCATGAAGATCTGGTCGGTCTCGCCGAATTCGACCAGCTTGCCCAGGTACATATAGGCGGTATAGTCCGAGCAGCGCGCCGCCTGTTGCATATTGTGGGTGACGATGGCGATGGTGTAGTCCTGTTTCAGTTCGCTGATCAACTCTTCCACCTTGGCCGTCGAAATCGGGTCCAGCGCCGACGTCGGCTCGTCCAGCAGCAGCACGTCCGGCTTCACCGCCACGCCGCGCGCGATGCACAGGCGCTGCTGCTGGCCGCCCGACAACGACAGGCCGCTCTTGCCCAGCTTGTCCTTGACCTCGCCCCACAGCGCGGCCTTCTTCAGCGCCCATTCGACGCGCTCGTCCATCTCGCCCTTCGACAAGTCTTCATACAGGCGCACGCCGAAGGCGATATTGTCGTAGACCGACATCGGGAACGGCGTCGGCTTCTGGAACACCATGCCTACCTTGGCGCGCAACATGTTGACGTCCTGGTCGGCATCCAGCACATTGCGGTCGCGGTAGATGATCCGCCCTTCGGCGCGCTGGCCCGGGTACAGGTCGTACATGCGGTTCAGGGTGCGCAGCAGGGTCGATTTGCCGCAGCCGGAAGGGCCGATGAAGGCCGTGACCTTTTTTTCATGGATGTCCAGGTTGACGTCGTGCAAACTCTGGGTCTTACCGTAGAAAAAATTCAAGCCCGAAATCTCGATGGTTTTTTTCCTGGCCGCCGCGTCAGCGCCATGGCCCTTGCTCATCTGCGCACTCATTTGCGTACTCATTTGCTTATTCATGTGGTCTCTTTATAAGAGTAGGTCTCTGCAATTAATTCGGGATTTTCTGGCTGAACAGCGTGCGCGACAGGATGTTCAGCGCCAGCACGCTGAAGGTCACCAGCAGCGCGCCGCCCCAGGCCAGCGCGCGCCAGTTGTCATACGGGCTCATGGCGAACTGGTAGATCACATACGGCAGGTTGGCCATCGGCCGGTTCATGTCGGCGCTAAAGAACTGGTTGTTCAGCGCAGTGAACAGCAAGGGCGCGGTTTCGCCGGAGATGCGCGCCAGCGCCAGCAGCACGCCGGTGACGACGCCGGCCTTGACGGCGCGCAGGCGCACCAGCATCGCCACTTTCCAGCGCGGGGCGCCGAGGGCGAAGGCCGCTTCCAGCAGGCTGTTCGGCACCAGGCGCAGCATATTGTCGGTGGTGCGCACCACCACCGGCACGGCGATCAGCGCCAGCGCGACCGAACCGGCATAGCCGGAATAGTGCTTGACGGTAGAGACGTACATGGCCCAGACGAACATGCCGATGACGATGGACGGCGCCGACAGCATGATGTCGGTGACGAAACGGGTGACGCTGGCGATCTTGTTTTCCTCGCCATATTCGGCCAGGTAAATGCCGGCCAGGATGCCGATCGGCGTGCTGATCAGGGTCGACAGGCCGACGATCATCAGGCTGCCGACGATGGCGTTGCCCAAGCCGCCGCCTTCGCTGCCCGGCGCCGGCGTGGTCTGGGTGAACAAGTCCAGCGACAAGGCGCCGAAACCCTTGATCACCAGGGTCGCCAGGATCCACACCAGGACGATCAAGCCGATCGACATGGCGGCCACCGACAGGGCGATGCCGACGCGGTGACGCAACAGGCGCTTGCGGTAGACGGGATTGCTGACCGGCTTCACCGGCGCGCTGCCGGCCGTGCTTGCAACATTGACGGGTGCTTGGCTCATTTGACGCCTTCCTTGCGGGACATTCCGGCCAACATGATCTTGGCGGCCGACAGGACGATAAAGGTGATGGCGAACAAAATCAGCGCGAGGGCGAGCAGCGACGACACGTGCAGCGGCGTTTCGGCTTCGGCGAATTCGTTGGCCAGGGTGGAGGCGATGCTGTTACCCGGCGCGAACAGCGACCAGGACAGGGCGTTGGCATTGCCGATGACGAAGGTGACGGCCATGGTTTCGCCCAGCGCGCGGCCGAGGCCGAGCATGACGCCGCCGACGACGCCGGTCTTGGTGTAAGGTAAGACGATCTTGCGCACCACTTCCCAGCGCGTGCAGCCGAGGCCGTAAGCGGATTCCTTCAGCACGGCCGGGACGATTTCAAAGACGTCGCGCATCACCGAGGAAATAAACGGGATGATCATCACCGCCAGGATCAGGCCGGCGGTCAGCACGCCGATGCCCATCATCGGGCCGCTGAACAGCTTGCCGATGATGGGTAACGCGCCCAGGCTGGCGTGCAGCGCCGGCTGGACGTAATCGGCGAACAGCGGCGCGAAGACAAACATGCCCCACATGCCATAAATAATGCTGGGCACGCCGGCCAGCAATTCGACCGCGGTGCCCATCGGCCGGCGCAGCCAGACCGGGCAGATCTCGGTGAGGAACAGGGCGATGCCGAAGCTGATCGGGAAAGCGATCAGCAAGGCGATGACGGAGGTGATCAGGGTGCCGACGATGGCGATCAGGGCGCCGTAGTGGTCGTTGACCGGATCCCAGTCGACCGTCGTGATGAAGCCCGGGCCGAATTCCTTCAGGGCGGGCCAGGCGCCGACCATCAGGGAAATGATGATGCCGACCAGCACCAGCAGCACCGACAGGGCGAACAGCATCGTCACCTTGTGGAAAATGAAATCCTGCATGCGCTGCTTGCGCATGGTGGAATGCATGGCTTTGTTGCTGACTTCGCTCATGGCGTCATCCGGCAGGGGAATCGTGGTGGAACTCAGGTTTGCACTCATTATATGTCTGCCATTCAAGGTGGGCATCGGCTAGCCGGGGCCGCCTGGCTTGTGCTCCAGGCGGCCCCGGTTAGCTCCCTGGCAAGCCGCCCGGGCCGCCCGGGCCGCCATGAAGACGGTCCGGGCGTTCGCAGGGACGGCGAATTAGTAGATGGCTTTACCGGAAGCGTCTTTCAGCTTGGCTTTCCAGGAATCCTGGATCAGCTTGGTGACGTTGGCTGGCAGCGGCACGTAATCCAGTTCAGCGGCGGCGGCGCCGCCGTTCTTGTAAGCCCATTCAAAGAATTTCAAGACTTCCTTGCCTTTGGCGGCATCGGCCTGGGTCTTGTGCATCAGGATGAACGATGCGCCGGTGATCGGCCAGGCGTTTTTGCCGGCCTGGTCGGTCAGCACCACGGCGAAGCCCGGGGTCTTGGCCCAGTCGGCGTTGGCGGCGGCAGCCTTGAAGTTGTCGTCGTCAGGCTGCATGAAGTTGCCATCCTTGTTTTTCAACTGGGTATGGGCCATCTTGTTTTTCTTGGCATAAGCCCACTCGACGTAGCCGATCGAACCCTTGATGCGCTGCACATTGGCGGCGACGCCCTCGTTGCCCTTGCCGCCCATGCCGACTGCCCATTTCACTGCGGTGCCGGCGCCGACCTTGCTCTTGAATTGAGCATTGGTTTTCGACAGGAAGTCGGTGAACAGGAAGGTCGTACCCGAGCCGTCGGCGCGGTGCACCACGGTGATTTCGGTGTCCGGCAGTTTCACGCCAGGGTTCAGGCCGGTGATTTCGGCATCGTTCCACTTGGTGACTTTGCCCAGGTAAATGTCGGCGACGACGGAACCGGTCATTTTCAGCTGGCCG
>DASYLQ010000413.1:0-5500 GCA_036009485.1 Janthinobacterium sp. | reverse complement strand
CCACTCGATGGCGTAGGCCGGATCGATTTTCATGACGCCCTGGGCATCGCCATGGTAGCGCTTGAGGAGGTCGGCATAGATTGCCGTCATTTCCTCGCCGGTCAGCGAGCCACCCTTGTCGACCTTGGCGTGGATGGCTGCCTCGAATTCGGCAAACATGGCCTGGCGGAAGAAGGTCCCGCGCAAGCCTTCCAGCGCCGCGCCCAGGTAGAGCAGGCGCTCGTCGTCATTCCTGGCGACTTTCAGCATGTGTTCGAGCAGTAAGGCTTCATTCGTGGTCGACGCGATTTCGGCGACAAAGGTGCTGTACGGCGCATTGACCGAGGCTTGCGTCTTGTTGGCCAGTACCGAATGCATCGCATGGCCCCATTCGTGCGTCAGCGTGCTGACCGATTCATAGTTGCCGGTGTAATTCAGCAAGACATAGGGGTGCACGTCATAGGCGTCGCCCGACATGTGCGCGCCGGGCGTCTTGCGCGGCCGCGGATAGACATCCATCCAGCGCGCATCCGCCGCCGTGCCCAGCATCTTGACGTAGTCCGGACCCAGCGGCGCCACCGCGTCCAGCATCATTTGCTTGCCTTGCTGCAGAGGGAACGTCAGCTCGCTCTTGATCAGGGGCGGGTAGATGTCGTAGTAGGCCAGGTCCGTCACGCCCAGCATGCGGGCGCGCAGCTTGAAGTAGCGGTGCAAGGTCGGCAGGTTGGCGTTGGTCTGGGCGATCAGCGTCTGGTAGACGGCCGGCGGCAGATTGTTCGAATCCAGGGCGGCCGTCAGCGAGTCGGGATAGTGGCGCACCTGCGCGTAGGCGGCGTCGCTTTTCAGCTGGCCATACAGCGTTTCGCCAAATGTGCGCTCGAATTCCTTCCACTTACCCCAGAATGCGCCAAAGACCAGCTTGCGGTCGGCACGGTTATCGAGTTCGCGGTACTTGGTGTAAGCCGCCTGGTCCAGCTTGACTTCGCTGCCGTCGGACAATTTGACGGTCGGCCAGGGCATTTCGGAACTGGCCAGCGTCAGGTAGATGCTGGCGGCGGACCCGGTGGCGAGGCCGAATTGCGAGATCAGTTGCTCGCCGGCGCCGTCGAGGGTGTGCGGCGCGCTGCGCAGCATATTGTCGAGCTGGAAGCGATACACCTTCAGTCCGGCATCCTTGGCCACCATGGCATTGACGCGCCTGGCGCCCAGGGCGAGGATTTCCGGTTGCAGGAAGGCGCTGGCCTGGCCTTGCTGGTTGCCCAGCACGGAGGCGCGCTGATTGAGCTGATTGCCGAGACTGTCGCCGGTATCCTGGTCGAAATACTGGGAGGCGTAGACGTACAGGGTGTTCAGGCGTTTGCCGATGTCGGCGTTCAGGTCGAGGCAGGATTTGAAGCGCGCGGCGGAGTCGCCGAGATGGCCTTTGCATACGGAAAACTGCTTCAGCTGCGCGGTGAGCTTGTTGGCGTCGGCGTCGAAATCGGCCTGGGTTTTATAGATGTCGCTGAGGTTCCAGCGGTCCTGGATATTATCGGCCGGCGCAGGCGGCGTGGCGGCGAAAGCGCCGGAAATGGCCAGGCTGAGGATCAGGGAGGCGAGAATGGGGCGTTTGGTCGCGATGGTCTTCATGTGTGTCGGTTTTAAGTGATTGAAATGGTCCGATGTCCGTGGCGGGCATGTTTGTCGTCCTGCGCCGCGAATACTGGAGGGCACCTCGAAAAATCTACTGCGCAGTCCGATCTCGCGTCTCCGTTGCTCACCGTACCTCCGTACGGTTCCGCTACTCAACGCGATATCGGGCTTGCTCGCGACGGTTTTTCTAGGTTCCCTAGAGGAAATATATCGCACTATTCCTCGTCAATGGGCAGAATGCCAAAAATGAGGATGAATTGAAGAATTTCTGGAATGGGCGGGAAAAGTAATGAAAATTCTTATGCGGTTTTTTGGCATCACCCATGCATTGATGTCCTTCCTGTTTGCGTGCGCCGCGCTGATGCTGATCGTGGTCGCCGCGCGCATGGGCTGGTCGGCGGCCCTTGAGGGATTTACCCTGCCGTCGGCGCAAGTGATTATCGAAGCCGTGGGTATCCTGGCCGGGGCGGTGGTGGCCTTGCAAATCGCCGAGACCATCCTCAAGGAAGAAGTGATCCGCGATGTCGACATCAGCGCACCGACCCGCGTGCGGCGGTATATGTCGCGCTTCTTTGTCGTTGTCGTGGTGGCGCTGGCGATCGAAGGCTTGGTGGCGACATTCCGGGCGGTGCATGAAGACCTGAGCCAATTGCTGTATGCCGCCAGCCTGCTGGCGGCGGTGGGCATCTTGCTGGCCGCCTGGGGCGTGTTCATTCGTTTGAATCGTTCGGCCGAGGAGCTGGAGCCGGACGCGATGGAAGAGGCAAAGCAAGAAGACCAGAAGCTGCGTTAAGCTTGCTGCGCCGCGGCCCGGGTCATGGTCATCCGGGTCATGGTCATGTATATCACCTATATCACCTCGAATGCCATCGTATTGGCCGAGCACTTCGGCAATCGCCACAAAGCCAGAATTGGCATGCGTGTAAATGTTGAGTATGGAAGAAAAATCGCTATGGGCGTATTTTCTGATGTTCATAGTCCCGTCGTTGCTGGTTTCTTCGCCGTGCAGGCAAATAGAGTAAAGCCGTCTTATATCTTCTGGGATGAAAAATGTATTGGCTTGATGAAGTTGCAAGTATAAATTAGAGTCCTTGACTACGCCATACACGTTTTGGGAATGCACGATGAAGATCTAAGTACCCGTTCAAAAATAACTGTGTTTTTTGTCCTCCATAACCGGCGTGCTACTGCGTTGCCCGCCGCTAGCAGTGCTCGCACTGCGTCGCGACGGGCGCCTTGTATCGCATCCGGTTATGTTCGCCAAAATTCCACATTTATTTCTGAACAGGCTCTTAGCACGGCAGCTGTCACTGCGGGGCGGTGCGCTGTTTTTCAACACAATCGGCCATCCTGCAAGGGCTACGGCAGCCCTTGCGCGATGCCTCAGGCGTAGCCGCGAAACAGCGCGCACACTCTGAACGCATCCTCGGAAGGCGGAATCTGTTTCGCCTTGCAATAACGGGTCGCCAGCTTCAGCAGTTCCTTGATGTCGCGTCCGCTTGCTTGCGGATACGCGGTCGTCAGCGCTTCGATCAGATCGTCGCCGAGGTCCGCGCCGAACTGTTGCGCCAGCAACTGCCACAGCCGGATCGCGTCCGCCTTTGGCGGCGTATCGTAATGGATCGTCGCGATGCAGCGCGACAGGATCGCATCGTCGACATCGCCAATGCGATTGGTCGTCATGAACAGCAGGCCGTTGAAATACTCGAGCGTGCGCAGGAATTCGGCGACGATCGCGTTGTGTTCGAGATCGTTATCGCGGCGGCGGATGTAGACGTCGGCCTCGTCCAGCAGGATGATCGCCCCCCAGCGCATGGCGCGCCGCAGGATGCCTGTCAGCGTCGCGCCCACCGATGCCGCCGTCGTCCCGAGCTGCCCCGAATGCACGCGGTACAGGGGCTTGCCGACCACTTCCGAATAGATCTCGGCGGTCAATGTCTTGCCAAGTCCGGGCGCCCCCTGGCACAGGATCGTCGTGCCGCCCGACTTGCCCGGCACGAAGTCCTGCACGAAAACGTTCATGTTCGACGTCAGGATGTCGATCAGGTCACGGTGATGGGCGGGCAGGACCAGCTTGTCGCGCAGTTCGGGCTGGCATCGATACTCGCTCATGTGCTGTACGTGCACCCAGATGTTGCGGTGCCACTCAAGATGAAACAGGTGCACGTAGCAATGCAGCGGAATCTTTTCGAAATCCGCCGCGACGCCGGCGCCGCGCCAGAAATCGGCGTCGCTCACCATTTCGAAGCGGCGTTCCAGCGTCTCCTCGTCGTTGACGCACTTCGCGCTCACGCCGTCGACAATCCGCGTCAGCTCGGCGACGCCTTTCGCGTCGACGGTGAAAGCCGCCTTCGTGACAACGTACTGGGCGCCAAAGCGCGGCTGAAACCGCAGGAAGAGCTGCACGTGCCGCTCGTGTTCGAGCTTGAATTCCGCGCATTCCTTGTAAAACCCAAGCTCGGCCAGCAGTTCCGGGATCGTGCGATTGACGATGTCGTGACGGTTGATCACCAGCGCCGTCGTCATGCCCGAGCGGCGCTCGTGATGGTTGGTCAGCTCCGAATTGGCCGACTGCATCGTATTCGCCAGCATGTTGACGACGACGTAGGGCATGCCTTGTTCGGGCTCGACGTAGCGTATGCGATGCACCAGCCACGGCAGCAGCGTGCCATCCTTGCTGCGGCGGTACAGCCAGCCGTCGATCGCGTCGCGCGACAGATAGGCGACGAGCCCCTGCACCAGTTGATCCAGCGCCGGGATCGTGCGCGCCTGCGCCGCATTGTAGATGTTATCCAGCGCCAGCATCTGGAACATCAGCGCGCGCTCGTTCTTCGCCTTGCTCAGTGAATACAGGGTGTCCAGCGACTTCGCATCGAACAGCTTGCTCGACACGATCATGTTGCCATGACAGACCCCATGCTCGTTCAACTGCTTTGCCAGCGGCGATCCGGATTCGATCATCCCGAGCAGGGCATGAATCAGCGATTCCGGTATTTCAAAGTCCATTACCACTCCTATTGATTGTCGTCGGCAATCCGCCAGAAAACCGGCGCACTACTACTTGAGAAAGAATTCGATAGCCATGCCGACGATGGCCGGCTGGATGATATGCAAACCGTTGAATTCGACGTACTGCACGTCATAGCCGGCCGCCTTCAATTTGGCGGCGTTGGCGCGGCCGCTGGTTTCGATCGGCAGTTGTTCGTCGACCAGGCCGTGCGCGATGAATACCTTCGGTTCCCCTTCCTGCGTGAAGATCGACATGAAGCCCCCGGAAAACGCGATGATGTGGCTGGCGATGTCGCCGTTCGTGATGCCGGTCGACAGCGCATAGCTTGCGCCATCGGAAAACCCGGCAAACGCCAGACGGTCGCGTTCGATCCGGTAGTGCGAAGTGACTTCGACGAGCGCCCGGTGCAGCCGCTCGAGGTCGGGACCGTGGCCGCCGATCACGATGTCCCAGGTCGGATACGTCGAATGCGGGGCCAGGATCAGGAACTTGTGGCGCTCCGCGTGCTCTTCGATGAAAGGCAGCACCTTCTCCGGAAAGCCGCCCGCGCCATGAAACATCACGAACAGCGGCACCGCCGAATATTCTTCGAGGCCAGTCGGTACGAACAGCACTGCATCGCGCTCGCCCGCGATGCCCAGACGATTGCGGCCCGACGGCAACGGGCGTTCTGTCGGTTCAGCAGGTGTGAACGAAAGGCGTCCCAAGAGGGAAGGATCGAGCATGGCGAAGCTGCAAGCGGGCTGGGAGTCTTACGGACTTCCTATGATGCCATCGTCCCGCGGGACATCCTGAAAAACTTAGCGGCTGGTGGTTGATGTCGAGCGACCCTTAATGCCACAGACCCGTACAACCCATAATCAAGGGCTCCCGTGGATT
>DASYLQ010000412.1:0-5954 GCA_036009485.1 Janthinobacterium sp. | reverse complement strand
TACGTCGCCACCTTGCTTGGCGTGATAGAAAGACATGAAGAGCTGGCGCGGTCCGGCACGCCGGCGCCGGCGGCGCAGATGGCGGCCATCCGCGCCGAGACCGACCTCGATTTCCTGCGCGACGACGTCACGGCCCTGGTCGGGGAATCGATGGATGGATTGAAGCGCGTGCGCGCCATCGTCCAGTCGCTGAAGGACTTTTCCCATGTCGGCGAAACCGAATGGCAAATCGCCGACCTGCATGCCGGCCTGGATAGCACGCTGAACATCGTCGCCAATGAAATCAAGTACAAGGCGCGGGTCGAGAAGCAGTATGGCCAGCTGGCGCCGCTGCGCTGCCTGGCCTCGCAACTGAACCAGGTATTCATGAATCTGCTGATCAACGCCGGCCACGCCATCGCCGAACACGGCTTGATCACGATACGCACCGGCCAGGACGGCGGTTGGGTCTGGATTGAAATCGGCGACAACGGCGTCGGCATCCCGCAGGCCAACCTGACGCGCATCTTCGAACCCTTTTTCACCACCAAGCCGGTCGGCAGCGGCACCGGCCTGGGCCTGTCGCTATCCTACGGCATCGTCGCCAAGCACGGCGGCAGGATAGACGTCGAATCCGAACCCGGCAAGGGCACCCGGTTTACCGTGCGCCTGCCGATCGAGCCGGCCGCCTGAGCGCCTGCCTAATCGTCCAGGATGCTGATGGAGCCGTCCGGCCCCCATTTGACGTGGGTGATGCCGGGCTCGTCTTCTTCCAGGCGCCGGGCTTCACGCTCCTGCGGCGTTAGCGCGCAGTCCAGGCGGGACTGGTCGGCCAGGCGCTGCTCGTCCAGCAATTTGTCGCGGTGCTGCAGGGCCAGCGCGATATTGGCGTGCAGGTCGGCGTCGTGCCAGGGTTTGGGCAGGAAACGGAACACCTGCGCTTCATTGATGGCGCTGACCGCCGTCTCGAACTCGGTCGCCGCCGACAGCATCAGCCGCACCGTGTTGGGGGCGATGTCCTTCAGCGCGCGCAGGAAATCGACGCCCATCATCTGCGGCATGCGCTGGTCGGAAATGACCAGGTCGAAATCGAAGCTGCAGCAGCGCGTCAATGCTTCGAACGGGTCGGTAAACAATTCGAGGTTCAAGTCGTCGGGATGGCCGGATTCGGACACGCCGTGCTGGCGCAGCGCCCGTTTCAGCGATTTCAATACATTCAATTCATCGTCCACCAGCAGGATGTGGCGCATGTCTGGCTCCTTCAGGCGGGTTTGGCCTGGCGCACCCGGATGGTCAGGCGGCCTTCGCTTTTGTTTTCAAAATCCTGCACCTGTTTGATCAGGCGCGCGTCCAGCACGTAATCGGCCGTCAGCAGCATCAAGCCTTCCTTGCTGACCAGGTCGCGCGACAGCACCATGCCGGGTTCCAGTTCGCCCGACAGCACGGTGACGTCGCCGATGTCGTCGCTGGCGGCGCCGTCGACGACGTGGCGGAAGGCGGCCACCGCCGCCGGATCGTAACGCTTGCCGCTGCTGTCGTAGATCAGCTTCCTGGCCTCATCCGGCCGCAGATTGCGCTGTACCATGGCGCCGCTCTGCAAGCCGTCATAGTCGGCGGCCAGGGCCAGGATGCGCGCGCCGATGGGGATCGCCAGGCCCGTCAAGCCGTCGGGGAAGCCGGCGCCGTCGAAGCGTTCCAGTTGCGAGCGCAGGATGACGGCGGCACCGCGCAAGTCTTCCAGCGCCATCAGCAAATGTTCGGCGCGTGAAGGGTGCTTGCGGAACAGCCCCAGTTGTTCGCCCGTCATCAGCGTCACCGGCATATCCAGCAAGTCGTCGCTGAAACCGATCTTGCCGATATCCTTGAGCAGGGCGGCGATGAAGATTTCCTGGGTTTCCTGGGCTTCGAGCCCCATCTTGACGGCGATCTTGCGGGCCAGGTCGGCGACCCGGCGCGCATGCCCGGCCAGGATACCTCCGCGCATTTCGATGATGCTGGAAAAGACCTTGATGGTCGTGATAAAGGTTGCCTTCAGCTTGCCGTTGGCCGCCAGCAGCGCATCGTTCGACTGGCTCAGTTCGCGGGTGCGGGTCTTGACCCTGGCTTCCAGGTCGCGGTTGAGCGCCTTCAATTCCTCGTTCTGTTGCAGCGTCAGCGCTTCCAGGCGCTGTTTTTCGCGCAGCAGCGCGCTGCGTTCGAGGGCGCCATGCACCATCAGCAGCATGTCGTTATCGTCCCAGGGCTTGGCGATGTAGCGGTAGATCTCGCCGCGGTTGATGGCGTCCAGAATCGAAGGAATGTCCGAATAACCGGTCAGCAGCAGGCGCACGGCGTTTGGCCAGCGCTGCCGCACTTCGGCCAGGAAATGCGCACCATCCATCATCGGCATGCGCATGTCGGAAATGACCAGGTCGACATTCTGCGTTTCCAGGATGGCCAAGCCTTCGGCGCCGCTCTCGGCGGTCAGGATGCGGTAACCCTGCGGCCGCAGCAGGCGCCGCAGCGAGGACAGGATATTCGGTTCATCGTCGACGCACAGCAGGGTGGGCGGCGCAACGCCGGCGGGGGGCTCCATCATTTGGGTTGATCCTCGGGTTCGCTGTCGGCGCGCCGCACCGGCAGGGTGATGCGAAAGGTGGTTCCGCGGCCGGGCTGGCTGTCGACCTCGATGTGGCCACGGTGTTTTTGCACGATGCCGTAGGCCAGCGACAGGCCCAGTCCGGTGCCCTTGCCGACCGGCTTGGTGGTGAAAAAAGGGTCGAAGATGCGCGACAGGTTTTCCGGCGCGATGCCGCTGCCGGTATCGCTGATTTCCAGCCAGACCCGGGCGTCGTCGCCGCTGCCGGTGCGGATGGTGATCTTGCCGCGCTCGTCGCCGATGGCGTGGGCGGCGTTCATCACCAGGTTCATGATGACCTGATTCAACTGGGAAGGCAGGCATTCGATGTCGGGAATGTTGGCGTATTCCTTGATCACGTCGGCCTTGTACTTGACCTCGTTACTGACGATATTCAGCGTCGAATCGATGCCTTGGTGAAGGTTGGCCCAGACCCATTCCTGGCTGGCGTCGACGCGGGAAAAATCCTTCAAGTCCTGGACGATATGCCGCACCCGGGCGATGCCTTCCTTCGACTCGTCCATCAGCACCGGGATGTCTTCGCGCAGGTAGTTCAGCTCGATGCTTTCGCGCATGCGCTGCAGCCGCGCGGCGATGGCCGGGTCGGCGATGGCGGTCTCGGCGTCTTCATAGGCTTTCAGCATGGTGAACAATTTCTCCAGATAGGCTTGCAAGGTGCCGAAATTGGAAAAGATGTAGCCGATCGGATTGTTGATTTCATGCGCGACCCCGGCCGCCAGCTGGCCGATCGAGGCCAGTTTTTCCGACTGCATCAGCTGTTCCTGGGCCATCGACAGCTTGTCATTGAGCTCGGTCAATTCGATATTGCGGCGCCGCAGCTCCGCCTCGGCCAACTGGCGCTGGCCGATATCGTCCTCCAGTTGCGCATT
The DNA here is from genome assembly GCA_036009485.1 of Janthinobacterium sp. Taxonomy (GTDB): domain Bacteria; phylum Pseudomonadota; class Gammaproteobacteria; order Burkholderiales; family Burkholderiaceae_D; genus Janthinobacterium. Next base: position 2,468 of record DASYLQ010000412.1, on the reverse strand, counting down.
CAACTCGGCCAGCTGCGCCGTCCGTTTGCGCACGATGTGCTCGAGATTGTCGTTGGCCTTGCGCAGCGCATTTTCCGCCAGGCGCCGTTCGGTGACGTCGCGCAAGGTTTCAATCGCTCCCACCACGCGGCCCTGGTCGTCGCGCAAGGGGGCGGCAGTAAAGTGCAGCCAGTGGCCGCTGGCGCCGATGTTGGGGAAAAAGTCCTCGGCTTCATAACCGCCGGGTATCACCGTCGATTTTTTCAGTTTGTCCGGGTAGAGCGAGGCCATGTCGCTTTCACTGTCGCCGGAGACGATCAGGTCGGCCAGCACCGGACGGCGTTTCGGATACAGCACTTTCCATTGTTCGTCGCTGCCGACCATCTCGGCCGCCGACCAGCCCAGCAATTGTTCGCAAGCCTTGTTCCAGTGGGTGATCAGGTGCCGCTTGTCGATGACGAAGGTGGCCACCGGATGGCCGTCGAAAAATTCGGACAGGGCGATGGCCGGATGGGCCGGGTCCGCATCCTGCGGGCGCAAGGCGGCGCGGGCCGGTGGCGGTGGAGCGTGGTCGCTGAGCGGTTTCATGGCGGGCCTTTCATCAGCCGAGCAGGATGGTGCACATGTCTTGGAAGGCGCTGTCCGTTTCGCGGAACACTTGCAGGCAGGTGGGGTCGCTCAAGTTCAGCGCGGCCCAGGCCAGTTCCGACAGTGGCGGCACCAGGTCGTCCTCGGCGCCGGACAAGTCGAGCGCATGGGCCATGATGTTGGCCGTGTGAACCAGCAGCGGCAGCGCGCGCTTGATGCAACTGCTCGCGTCGTGATGGGCGGCGACGGCGGCCTGTATTTCGGCCGGAAACTTCCAGTGCGCCACCAGCGCGCTGCCGACCTGCGCATGGTCGAACCCCAGTACGGCTTGCTCCGCTTCGACCAGTTGGCAATCGTGCTCGGCGCGGTAGGCCAGCACCGCTTCATTGGCCTGGGCCTGGCCGGTCGCCAGCACCAGGCAACCGAGGTCGTGCAACAGGCCGGCGATAAAGGCGCTCTCCGGATCCAGGCCCAGATGCGGCGCCAGCGCCCTGGCGACGACGGCGGTGCCGACCGAGTGGCGCCAGAAAAGCTGAAAATCGAAGCTGCTGCCGGGCACGGGAGCAAAGCTGCCGGTGACGGCGCAGGCGGCGACCAGCATGCGTACGCTGCGCAAACCGAGCACGGCAATTGCCTGGCGCATGTTGGTCACCTGCGACTGCATGCCGTAGAACGAGGAGTTGGCCAGGCGTAGGGTTTTCGCTGCCAGCGCCTGGTCCAGGGAAATCTTGTCGGCCAACGCCTGCAAATCGAAGTCCTCCTGCGCCGAACAGGCCAGCAACTCGGCCACCACCGCCGGCAGCGAGGGCAAGTCTCTCACCTGACGGACGATTTCCTGGGCTGTCGTGATGTTTTGCATGTCATTCCTCGCGGCGGTAGGCGATCAGCAATTGCAGCAGCAAGGCGGTGGCGCCGATACCGGCGCTGGCGCGGAACAGCCGGGTCAGGCGCTCCAGCCGGCGTTCCCGTCCGCGCGCGGCGGCGTTGTCGTCCGCGGCATCCGGCGCGGCGTTCCCCCTGTCGCTATCGACAATAGAGCAATGTTCGATGCCGCGCCGGCGCAGCGACGCCAGGTTGACGGCGCTGAGGGCGACGCCGCCGGGCAGCAGCACGCTGCCCTGGGCATCGGTGAGGTCGGCCGCCAGCACCATGCCGGGCACGGCATCGGCCAGGGCGATCAGGCTAGGCTTCATGGCAAGACCTCTTGTCGGCTGATGGCGATCAGGCGGCCGCGCGAGGCCGAACTGGCGCCCATCGGGTAGACCAGCACATGGTAGTGCTTGCCGTCGATATCGGCCTCGTGGGTGCCGGCGGTGAGCGGGAAGCGCGCCGGCAGCGCCAGGCTGGCTTCGCTGCCCAGCAAAATCCCGCCAAGCCCGAACAGGCTGTCGGCGGCGCCGTTGACGAAGGCGATCAAGCCCTCGTCGTCGAGGCCGAGCACGGGCAGCGGCAACACTTGCAGCAGTTCGCGCGAGACGCTCAGGCTGACTTCGTCGCGGCTGATCTGCTGCTGTTTTTCCAGCAGCAGCTCTTCCATCCTGCGGTTGGCCGCCGCCAGTTCATGGTTGGCGGCGCGCACTTCCAGGTTCAGGCGGGCGTTTTCATCGGCGATCTCTTTCAGCCGGAAGGCTTCGGCGATATGTCCGCGCAACTGCTCGTCTTCCCACGGCTTGGTCAGGAATTTATAGATCGCGCCTTCGTTGACGGCGCCTGTGACCGATTGCAATTCGGTGTAGCCGGACAACATGATGCGTATCGTTTCCGGATACAGCTGCTTGGCCTTGCGCAAGAAGTCGGCGCCTATCATGCCCGGCATGCGCTGGTCGGAAACGATGACGTCGATCGGGTGGCGCGCCAGCAAGTCCAATCCTTCCTGGCCACTTGTGGCGGTATGGATCCGG
>DASYLQ010000411.1:0-3389 GCA_036009485.1 Janthinobacterium sp. | reverse complement strand
CAGCACACCCACGGCAGTTGGATGCCGGACACTTCGAGGTCATTCATCATCAGGATGAAACCGGCGACGATGCCGGCCGCGGCCGGGCTGGGCAAGCCCTGGAAAAAACGCTTGTCGACCACTTCGATATTCGTGTTGAAGCGCGCCAGGCGCAGCGCGCCGCCGGCGCAATACACAAAGGCCGCCAGCCAGCCCAGCTTGCCGAGTCCGCGCAGCGACCATTCGTAAATGACCAGGGCCGGCGCGGCGCCGAAGGACACCATGTCGGACAGGCTGTCGTACTGGGCGCCGAATTCGCTCTGGGTATTCGTCAGGCGCGCGACGCGGCCGTCGAGGCCGTCGAGGATCATGGCGATGAAGATGGCCCAGGAAGCGTGCTCGAATTTCTGGTTCATGGCCATCACGATGGCGTAGAAACCGCAAAACAGCGCAGCCGTCGTAAACGCGTTCGGCAACAGATAAATGCCGCGGCGCCGCGGCGCCTTCGGGCCGCCGGCGTCGCCTTTCGGCTGGCGCGCGAACTTGCTAAAGCGGGACAATCGCGACGTTTTCGCAGCATGCTGCGCGCCATTCTTGGCCCGGCGACGGGGAAAGTTTGCCATATGACTCCATTTCAAATTATTTCGCCATCATTATAGAGGAGCCGCCCCCCAAAGCGCCAAGCCGCCGCCAGCCCTCACTTGAACCTCACCTTGCCCACCAGCCGCATCTGCAAGGTCGTCTCGCCCGGCTCGAAGCTGGGCTCGGCCACATCCGGCGTCGCCGGCTTCGCCAGGCGCATCATCGACGCCTGCGCGTCCTCCTGCTGCGCATACGCGCCGGAACCCTCGAAGTCGACCGTATCGAGCACCGCATCGGACGCCTTGCGCCCCATCGCATGCGCAATCGAGGCAATGCGTTCGTTCAGGTTTTGATACGCCGCGGCGATGCGCTCGTCATCGAGCTTTTTGGTGGTGGCCGGCGTCAGGCCGAACTGCAAGCCGTTCAAGGCCAGGACAGTCTGCGCCGCCGCCACGGTCTTCGGCAAGCCGCCCAGGTCGGTGGTGGTCAGCTGCAGATATTGGCCGACGCGCCAGCCGGCCGGCACCCGGGTTTTCGGCACAGTCCCGTTCGGCAAAGGCCGCTCTTCCGGATACACGGGATAGGTGTAATAGCCCAGGGTCTTGAGTTTCGCCTGCGGGTCCTGCTGCTTGACGATCTCGATGCCCTTGGCCATTTTCTGGTTCACGCGCGAAGCGGCCACGGCCTTGTCCTTGTCCTGCTCTTCGGCCGCCAGCCTCGCCACGGCCTGGTCATTGGCATGCGTGACTTCGCCAAAGGCCGGCAGGACGACCAGGGTGCCGGAAGTCGGCAAGGTCTCGGCCCGGGCTTGCGCGCCCAATGCCAATGCGAGGGATGCGGCGAGGATGGTCTTGCAGGCAGTCATAGGGGCCTCCCGATGTCATCAAATGTTTTATAAATGCAAACGGGGCACGAATGCCCCATTCAGACGCGATACCAGTACATGCAAACTTTACATGACACACGCGATGCATTGCAAACACGATTCGGGCGGAAAGTTCAAGCCGCCCGGCCGCCAAGGATGGCTGCTTGCTATGCTTAGTTCTTGGACTGGTCGACCAGCTTGTTCTTGGCGATCCACGGCATCATCGCGCGCAGCTTGCCGCCCACTTCCTCGATCTGGTGCTCGGCCGTCAGGCGGCGGCGCGAGATCAGCGTCGGTGCGCCGGCCTTGTTTTCCAGGATGAAGCTCTTGGCGTATTCGCCGGTCTGGATGTCTTTCAGGCATTGGCGCATGGCGTCCTTGGTCTCGCTGGTGACGATTTTCGGGCCGGTCACGTATTCGCCGTATTCGGCGTTGTTGGAGATCGAGTAATTCATGTTGGCGATGCCGCCTTCATAGATCAGATCGACGATCAGTTTCAATTCGTGCAGGCACTCGAAATAAGCCATTTCCGGCGCATAACCGGCTTCCACCAGGGTTTCGAAACCGGCCTTGATGAGTTCCACGGTGCCGCCGCAGAGTACGGCCTGTTCGCCGAACAAGTCGGTTTCGGTTTCTTCGCGGAAGTTGGTTTCAATGATGCCGGCGCGGCCGCCGCCATTCGCCGACGCATACGACAGGGCGATTTCGCGGGCGATGCCGGATTTGTCCTGGTGCACCGCGATCAGGTGCGGCACGCCGCCGCCCTGCGCGTAAGTGCCGCGCACGGTGTGACCCGGCGCTTTCGGCGCGATCATGATGACGTCGAGGTCGGCGCGCGGCACGACTTGGCCATAGTGCACGTTAAAGCCGTGGGCGAAGGCCAGCACCGCGCCCTGCTTGGCATGCGGCGCGACGTTTTCATTGTAGACCTGGGCGATGTTTTCATCCGGCAACAAGATCATGATGACGTCGGCGGCTTTCACGGCTTCGTTCACTTCCGCCACTTTCAGGCCGGCGTTCTTTACCTTGTTCCACGAAGCGCCATCCTTGCGCAGGCCGACCGTGACGTTGACGCCGGAATCGTTCAGGTTTTGCGCGTGGGCGTGGCCTTGCGAACCGTAACCGATGATGGCAACGTTCTTGCCTTTGATGAGGGAGAGGTCGCAATCTTTATCGTAAAAAACTTTCATGATATTTCCTATGTATTTTGTAAGTGATGATGCTGTAAATGCGCTGTTTTTAAAGGACGCGGCCGGTGGCCGTGGCGCCGCTTAAACCTTGAGGATGCGTTCGCCGCGTCCAATGCCGGAGCTGCCGGTGCGGACCGTTTCCAGGATCGAGGTGCGGTCGATCGAATCGATAAACGCGTCGAGCTTGCCCTTATTGCCGGTCAACTCGATCGTGTACGTCTTTTCAGTCACGTCGATGATGCGGCCGCGGAATATATCCGCCGTGCGCTTCATCTCTTCGCGCTCCTTGCCGACGGCGCGCACCTTGATCAGCATGAGTTCGCGCTCGATGAAGGCGCCCTCGGTCAGGTCGACCACCTTGACGACTTCGATCAGCCGGTTCAGGTGCTTGGTGATTTGCTCGATGATGTCGTCGGAACCGCTGGTGACGATGGTCATGCGCGACAGCGTCGCGTCTTCGGTCGGCGCCACGGTCAGCGTTTCAATGTTGTAGCCGCGCGCAGAGAATAATCCGACCACGCGCGACAGGGCGCCGGCTTCGTTTTCCAGCAAGACAGAAATAATATGTCGCATCTTATAAATCCTCCGAACCCAGCAGCATCTCGGAGAGCCCCTTGCCCGCTTTTACCATCGGCCAGACGTTTTCCGACTGGTCGGTGATGAAGTTCATGAACACCAGCCTGTCCTTCATGCCGAACGCCTCCTTCAGGGCGCCGTCGACGTCGCCCGGTTTTTCGATTTTCATGCCGACATGGCCATAGGCTTCCGCCAGT
>DASYLQ010000410.1:0-9107 GCA_036009485.1 Janthinobacterium sp. | reverse complement strand
AACGGTCTTGACGCCGGCGGCGCGCAGATACCAGGCCTGGGCATAGCCGAGGCCGGACAAGTTGTGCGCGCAGGCCGTGTGGGCGGCCGGGCGGATTGCCGCGCAGGACGGGATGACCTTAACCAGAGTTGCTGATGGGATATTAACTACAGTCAAGCAGATTGCATTGATGTGAAGGAGATTGAAGCGAGAAGAACAGCTGTCAGGAGTGCGCCCTTCGCCTTTGATCTGTCATAGAGTGTTGTGCGTATATATATAGTCAAAGATAGTCAAAGCTCGGGCCGATATCGACGAGGAAGGAGAGGCTTTATGGCTGACTTGTTATCGACGCCGGCCGCGCTAGCCGCCTGCCGCCGCTGCGACCTGTGGCGATATGCGACCCAGGCCGTCGGCGGCGCAGGGCCGCGCAGGGCGCCCATCATGCTGGTCGGCGAGCAGCCGGGCGACCAGGAAGATCTGGCCGGCAAGCCCTTCGTCGGTCCGGCCGGGCAAGTCCTGGACCGCGCGCTGGCGATGGCCGGGCTGGACCGCGGCAAGGTCTATCTGACCAATGCCGTCAAGCATTTCAAATGGGAGCCGCGCGGCAAGCGGCGCCTGCACAAGACGCCGTCGCAACGCGAGATGGCCGCCTGCCACTACTGGCTGGAAGAGGAACTGGCCAGCGTCAAGCCGGACGTGGTCGTGGTGCTCGGCGGCACGGCGCTGAAGGCGGTGCTGCGGGACAGCCGCGCCGGCATCACGGAAAAACTGGGTAAACCGTTTCAGCACGAGGGACGCTGGATCGTCGCCGTCTATCATCCCTCGTATGTGTTGCGAGTGCCGGAGCCGGAAGCGAAACGGCAGGCGCTGCAAGTCATGGTGGCCGGGCTCAGGGAAGCGCAGCGCCTGGCGGCCGGGTCAACTCAGGCTTCGGTCGCGCCGTAGCGCAGCATGATGGCTTCGGCCTTGGCGCGCTCGTCGTCGGTGTCGATGTCGACACTGAGCAGCGCCGCCGCTTTCCGGATCGATGCAAAGTCCACTTTCGGACCGCGCGTCAATCCTTGCATGATGTTTTCCACCGTTGCCGTGGTGACGCTGGTCTTGCTGGGGTCGACGGTATGCAAGTTCAACTGTACGGCGGAAGCGTGGAAGCCTGCGGCGAGCAAAGCGCTGCGGGCGCCTTCGGCATCGGAAATTTCCTTGAAATTACGGTGTAGTGTGTGCGCCATGATTGCACCTCCATTAGATAACCGTTAGATGCAATTTTGCTTGAATCGCCAGGAACATGGCGCGCAACAGAGGCTTCGGTTGCAGTTACCGGACAGGAAGCGGCAAGCCATTCCTGAAGCTGTACACGGTGACGGCCGATCGCAGCATATTGCCCATCGCATCGTAGGCGTAGGCGCCGACCACGCCCTGGTAACTGGCCTTGTGCATATGCGCCCCGACCACCGCCGGGTCGGTCGAACCGGTGCTGCGCATCGCGTCGGCGATGAACATCGTCTGGTCGTAAAACGAGGCGGCGTAGACGTCCGGATCGCGCTTGAAGCGTTGCTGGTATCTGGCCTTGAAAGCGATGCCATTGGCTTGCCTGTCGAGGATGGCGCCGCCTTGCGCGCACAAGACATTGGCGCCGACGGCGTCGCCGCCGAGCTTGCCCATCTCGGCGCTGCACAGCGTGTCGCCGCCCAGCAGCCTGGCGTCCAGGCCCAGCTGTTTCATTTGCCGCGCCATCGGCGCCGCCTGCGGCGCGTAGCCGCCAAAGAAAATCCCGTCGACCTTTTTCGCTTTCAGGGCCGTCAGGATGGTGGCGAAATCGCTCGCCTTGTCGGTCGTGAATTCATGGCCGGCGACCGTCAGCCCGGCCAGTCTGGCCTGGCGCGTGAACTCGGCGGCGATGCCTTGGCCGAAAGCGGTGCGGTCATCGATGACGCCGACGTTTTTCAGCTTCAGCTGTTGCGCCGCGTAAGCCGCCATCGCGGCGCCGACCTGGTTGTCGCTGGCGATCATGCGGAACAGGTTCTTGTAGCCGCTCTGCGTGACCTTGGCGGCGGTGCCGACGGTCGACATCATGATGCCGGCATCGTTGTAGACGCGCGAGGCGGGAATGGCGACGCCGGAATTGTATGGGCCGAGCACGAACTTGACGCCGGCGTCGGCAAATTTTTGCGCGACGATGACGCCGGTTTTCGGATCGCCCTGGTCGTCCTCGGACCGCAATTCAAATTTCACCTTCTTGCCCGCGACCGTGATCGGTTTCGCATTCAATTCTTCAATGGCCAGGCGCACGCCGTTTTCATCGTCCTTGCCGGCAAAGGCGTTCGAGCCGGTCAGCGGGCCGCTGTGGCCGATCTTGATCACGACTTCCTGCGCGCATGCGGCGTGGGCGGCAAGCAATGCCGCCGCGATGAAGGGCAGGGCCGGTTTCATGAATGGCATACCTATGGTTCTCCAGGGTGGACGGTAAGAGGCTGTTTTAGAATGACCGTAGCGTCGTTGCAGCTCCTTGCCGTACAAGACGTACTGTCTTCGTCGCCACGCCTAGCCACGCCCATTTTGAAACAGCCTCCTGGGGAGGCGCAATGATCGCATGATTCGGTCCGAATAAAAAAATGGATTCAAACTGGCATTAACAATGCCGGCAAGGTGCAGGATAATCGAGCCTGACGATCCCATCGACCCCCACAGGAGCTAATCATGATGAACTGGACCAATCGCGCAGGCGGCATGGGAAAATGGCTGTTCAAACCCGCGCTCGCCTTTGCCGCCGCGGTCGACGCCTCGGCCGCCGCCGCGCCTGCCGCGCCGGCGCCGCTTCCGGCACAGGTGGAACTGAGCAGCGCCTACGCTTTTCCGGCGACGCTGGAGCGCCTGTCGGCCGCCATCGAAGGCGCGGGCCTGACGGTCTTTGCCCGCATCGACCATCAGGCGGCTGCGGCCCGGGCCGGCTTGACGATGCCGCCGACCACGGTGCTCATCTACGGCAATCCGAAAGGCGGCACGCCGTTGATGCTGGCGGCGCCGGCGCTTGCGCTCGACCTGCCCTTGCGCGTCCTGGTGCGCGAAGACGCCGCCGGCCATACGCTGGTCGCCTTCCATCCGGCCCTGGCGCTGACGCGCGGCGCCGGCCTGCCCGACGAGCAGGCCGCCGGATTGAGCAAGGCTGAAACGCTGATCGCCGCCGCCATCCAGCCTTGAAAAGCCTGGAGTCAAGCAACAGGAGGCGCTGTTCGGCGCGACCGCACTCGAGCATCAGCCGGTGGCGGCCATCGGCGGCGACTTACATTTTTTCTCGAGAACGGAAAAATTTTAAGCGGCCCACAGTGCTATTTGCCAAAAGATAGTTCATAATTTAACGAATCTTCGTTTACACAACGTTGAATTTTTTTCTATTGTCCGGCAGGTGATCGCTTTCACGGCGGTGCGTCTCTCCGTTATCAATTTGGGGAACGAGAATGCGGTTACATGGTTTCCAACCCGAAGCCAACCAATCAAAAAAGCAACTACATCACACTTGTCATGACTCGAGGGCACCTCGAAAAACCATGGATCTCATGGCGCGCTTCAACGGTGACAACGGGAAATAATTCTCCGGCGATTGTAGGTCCTGAATTTTCAATTTATATGGCAAAGAAATATGAACACAACGTCTCTTGATCTCGACCGCAAGTTAGGTCAGCGCGATCAGCTTGAAGCCCGAACCTATGCCAAGGCGACCTGGCGCTTGCTGCCTTTCCTTTTGCTGTGCTACGTGGCGGCTTATCTCGACCGCGTCAACGTCGGCTTCGCCAAGCTGCAGATGTTGAATGACCTGCATTTCAGCGAGACCGTTTACGGTCTTGGCGCCGGCATCTTCTTCATCGGTTACTTCTTCTTCGAAGTGCCGAGCAACATCATCATGCATCGCGTCGGCGCCCGCATCTGGATCGCCCGCATCATGATCACTTGGGCAATACTCTCGGCCGCGACGATGTTCGTCACGAGTCCGACGATGTTCTATGCGATTCGCTTCCTGCTTGGCTTGGCCGAAGCGGGTTTCTTCCCGGGCATCGTGCTGTACCTGACCTACTGGTTCCCGGCGCATCGCCGCAGCCGCATGAATGCCTTGTTCATGATCGGCATTCCGATTGCCGGCGTTTTCGGTGGCGCGCTCTCCGGCTGGATCATGCATTCTTTTGACGGCGTCCATGGATGGGCAAGCTGGCAGTGGTTGTTCCTGCTGGAAGCCATTCCGTCTGTCGTTCTGGGTATCGCCACGCTGCTCTACCTGCCCAACAGCATACGCGCATCGACGTGGTTGTCGGAAGAAGAAAAGCTTATGCTCGAAGAAAATATCGCCAAGGATGGCGCCGGCAAGGCCGATCATTCCCTGGCCAGCGTTTTCGGCAACGGCAAGGTCTGGCTCATGGCGGCGATTTATTTCTGCTGCATGATGGGCCTGTATGGCGTTGGCTTCTACCTGCCGACGCTGATCAAGGCTGCCGGCGTCAAGGATGCGCTGGACGTCGGTCTGCTGACGGCTATTCCGTATAGCTGCGCCGTGGTCGCCATGCTGCTGATTGCCAAGAGCGCCGACCGCAAGCGCGAGCGCCGCTGGCATTTTGCCATCGCCAGCGCCTTGGGCGGCCTGGGCTTGTTGCTGAGTACGATCTATGGCTCGAATGTCGTCATTGCGATGGCGGCCCTGTCGCTCGGCACAGCAGGCCTGTTGGCCACCATGCCGGTGTTCTGGACTTATCCGAGCGCCATATTGTCCGGTACCGCGGCGGCAGCCGGCATTGCGATGATTAACTCCATCGGCAATCTGGCCGGTTTCGTCAGCCCATCCATCATCGGCTGGATGAAAGATGTTACTCAAAGCACCAACGCCGGCATGTATGTCGTTGCCGGTGCGCTCTTCCTCGGTGCGGTTCTGGCGCTGCTGCAACCACGTGAATTGGTCAATAAATAAGAAGAGCCTGTCCCGGTAGGAGGCGGCAGTGGATGGCGGTGCCCGGTGGCCCAGTCTTGCCCACAACCGAAAGACCTGTATGTCTAGCCTGTTTTTAAGCAGCGATATTCTTTCAGTCTTCGTCATCGGCATCATCGTCCTGCTCGCCTGCGTGCTGTTCCTGAAGCTCTCGGGCGCCGTCAAATACATCCCCAACGACCGCATCGGCGTCATCGAAAAACTCTGGAGCTCGTCCGGCTCCGTGCAAAACGGCTTGCTGGCGCTGCATGGCGAGGCCGGCCTGCAGCCCGAGCTGCGCCGCGGCGGTTTTCACTTCTTCGCGCCGTTCCAGTTCCGCGTCCACATCCATCCCATGGTCTCGGTCACGCAAGGCACGATTGCCTACGTCTTCGCGCGCGACGGCATCGACTTGCCGGTCGGGCAAACCCTGGCCGACAATGCCGGCATCGTCGACTTCCGCAACGTGCGCGCCTTCCTGCAGGGCGGCGGCCAGAAAGGTCCGCAGCGCATGATCCTGCGCGAGGGCACCCACATCATCAACCCCGCGCTGTTTGTCGTGATGACCGGGGAAGCCACGTATTCGATGTCGCTCGACGCCGAGGAAAAAGCGTATTACCAGCAGATGCGCGGCTTGCTCGACGAGCGCGGCGGCTTCACGCCGGTGCTCATCAAGGAAGCCGCCGGCGCCCATGATTCCGATCAGTTGGCCGTCGTCACGGTGCAGGACGGCCCCGGCTTGCCGAAGGATGAATTGCTGGCGCCCGACGTCGGCGACAGCCACAACGCCTTCCAGGAACCGGAAAAATTCCTCGCCGCCGGCGGCCGCCGCGGCCGCCAGGAGCGGGTGCTGGTCGAAGGCACCTACTTCATCAACCGCCTGTTCGCCACGGTCGAACTCATCAGGAAGACCATCATCCCGGTCGGCTTCGTCGGCGTGGTGGTGTCGTACACGGGGCGCAAGGGCATCGATTTGTCGGGCGCCGAATACAGCCACGGCGAACTGGTGGAAAGCGGCTGCCGCGGCGTCTGGCGCGATGCGCTGATGCCGGGTAAATACGCCTTCAACACTTACGCCGGCAAGATCGAGCTGGTGCCGACGACGAACTTCGTCCTGATGTGGAAGCACGGCGAAAGCGGTTCCAGCTTCGACAAGAACCTGCGCGAAATCACGCTGATCACCAAGGACGCCTTCGAGCCGCAATTGCCGCTGTCGGTCGTCGTCCACATCGACTACCGCAAGGCGCCGATGGTGGTGCAGCGCTTCGGCAATGTCGCGCAACTGGTCGAGCAGACGCTGGATCCGATGGTCTCTTCATATTTTAAAAACGTTTCGCAGACCAAGACCTTCATCGAGTTGATCCAGTCGCGCAGCGAGTTGCAGGGCAATGCCTCGACCGATATGCGGCAGCGCTTCCAGGCGTATTCGCTGGAGTTCCAGGAAGTGCTGATCGGCACGCCGAAACCGCAGCAGGGCGACACCAGGATCGAAAACATCATGGCGCAATTGCGCGACCGCCAGATCGCCCGCGAACAGGTCGAGACCTTCGCGCAAAAGCAGATCGCGGCGGACAAGGAAAGGGAGTTGAACGAGGCCGAGCAGCGCGCCGCGAAGCAAAAGGAGTTGACCGGCTCGCTGGTGGATATCTCGATCAAGGAAAACCAGGGCTCGGCCAACGTCAAGGCGGCCGAGAAACGGCGCCAGGAAATCGAGGCGCTGGCGCACGCCGAAAAATTCAAGCAAGAGATGGAAGGCGCGGGCCGCGCCTCGGCCATCCGCTCCGTGGGCGAGGCGGAAGCGGCGGCGATCCACGCCAAGTCGGAAGCGATGCAGGGCGAGGGCGCCGACAAGCAGCTGATGCAGACGGTGATGCTGCGCCTGGCCGAAGCGTTTGAAACGGCGAAGGTGCCGCTGGTGCCGCAAGTGCAGATGGGCGGCGCCGACAGCAATGCCTTCGGCACCTTGCTGGGGCTGATGGGAGCGATCAAGGCAGGGGAGTTGACGCGGGCGGTGGAGCACAAGGCTTGATGCCGGGACGGGGCCAGGCGAAGCCGGCGCGCGCCTGGCGCAGGCTCATCGCTTCATGGCTTGCGCATCGCGGTATGCAGCGACAAGGCATTTTCAAGCCAGCCGAAGCCCACCATTTCCTGCTCCAGGCGCGGCAGGTCGTGGCATGCCATGCGGTTCGATGATATGGATTTTCTGCAACGGGGTGACGCCGCGGGCTGTCGCAGCAACTGACCGCGCACGGCAAGCGCCCGGCATGGCTGGCGCGATTGCGCAAGGCGGGATTGATGTAAGTACTCGTTCAGAAATAAATGTGGAATTTTGGCGAACATAGCCGGATGGTGTAGCAGGGGGGCGCGGGACACTTCCCGCGCCTGCGTAACGGTAGCGCCTTGCAAGACGCTACTCCCGCAAGCCGCCGCTAGCAGTGCGAGCACTGCTAGCGGCGGGCAACGCAGTAGCGCGCCGGTTATGGAAGACAAAAAACACAGTTATTTCTTGAACGGGTACTTAAACGGATACTTGCTTAGTTGACCCAAACTACCGGCTTCCTGACGCTGTTACCCGCCAAACCGCATTGCCGACGTCGTCGGCGATCAACAGTGCCCCGCTATGGTCAATGGCAAGTCCCACCGGACGGCCCTTCGCGTGATTGTCCGCGCTCAAGAAGCCAGTCACGACGTCTGTCGGCGGGCCGGCCGGCTTCCCGTCCTTGAAGGGCACGAACACCACTTTGTAGCCGCTTACCGGACTGCGGTCCCAGCTGCCATGTTCGCCCACGAAAGCGCCGTCGCGGAAGGCATCCGGAAGGGTGGTGCTGCTGTTAAAGACCAGGCCAAGCGGTGCCACGTGCGAACTGAGTGCGTAGTCCGGCACGATTGCCTTGGCAACCAGGTCCGGCCGCTGCGGCATCACGCGCACGTCCAGATGCGCGCCGTAATAGCTGTACGGCCAGCCGTAGAAGCCGCCGTCCTGCACCGATGTCAGGTAGTCGGGCACGAGATCGGGGCCGATTTCGTCGCGCTCGTTGACCACCACCCACATTTTTTTGCTCTGTGGTTCCCACTGCATGGCATTGGGGTTGCGTAAGCCACTCGCGAAAATGCGCATCGCACCGGAGTTCCGGTCGACTTCCCAGACAGCGGCGCGGTTCATCTCGGCGGGCATGCCGTTTTCAGTGATGTTACTGTTGGAGCCGACACCGACGTACAGCTTGGAGCCGTCGGCGCTGGCAAGCAGGCTCTTGGTCCAGTGATGATTGATCGGGCCGCCCGGCAGGTCGACCAACTTCGTGCCGGGCGCCGATATATGGGTGTCGCCGGCGGCATACGGATAGCGCATCACCGCGTCGGTGTTGGCGACGTACAGGTCATTGCCGACCAGCGCCACGCCGAACGGCGAGTTGAGATGATCCAGGAATACCGTGCGTATTTCCGGCGCACCTGCACTGGCCGGGCGCACCAGCGTGATTCGGTTGCCGCCCTTGCCGGAGGTACCGCCGTAGGCTTTCACGCTGCCCATGATCAAGTCCTTCGGCCGGTTGACCGGCGCTTTCGGACCGTTGGACTCGACCACCAGAATGTCGCCGTTGGGCAGCACATACAGCGAGCGAGGGTGCAGCAGGCCCGTTGCGAGCGCCGCAATCTTCAATCCCGGCGCGACAGCAGGGGTGTCACCCTGCTTCCAGCTACCGGCCGCCGCAATCTTCATTGGCGGAAGCAGGTATTCCTTCGGCGACGGCAAAGCAGGCGTACTCCCGTATTGGCTGTTCTGTTTGGCGGCATCGCCCTGCTCGCAAGCGCTGAGTGCAAAAGCTGTTGCCATCAAGGCGGAGTACAGCGCAAGCCGCGGCAAGCGAGGACGCGATAAAGCAGGCGCCGACATGACGATGTTGGAGTTGCAGAAAAGTTTATCGTTCTTCACGTCGCGTCTCCGATCGGCGATTGTTGCTGTGGATGTTGCTGCGGATGGTTCCATCCCATCCACGTAGCCAGAAGCATCAGCACGACCACGATGCAAGAAAGCGTCAGACCGGTGGGTACCACCGCCGTGTAGCCATCGCGGCTGTGGACGAACGCATTTACTACCGACAGCAATGCTGCGACCAAGCTGGTCAGTGCATGCGGCCAAGCGAGATGCGCCGCGCGGACGCGTCGGTCCCTGATAAAAATG
>DASYLQ010000409.1:0-6458 GCA_036009485.1 Janthinobacterium sp. | reverse complement strand
ACTTTTGATTCACTTTTTGGAGCCGGTCATGAAACCATTTCTTTCGGCAGTAAAAGCGTTTGTAAAAGATGAAGAAGGGATCACGGCGATCGAGTACGGCCTGATCGCGGCATTGATGGCGACGGCTATCGCTACCGCGTTTGCATTTCTGGGCACGGGCTTGAAGGACCTGTTCACGGCGATCCAGAACAAATTGTCGTTGACGTAAGCAACTCTGGCTTTCCGGCGGCAGGTTTGCCGGAAAGCTTTTTCTTCCAAAGGTTTCCCATGATGCCCGCTTTTTCCGCGCTCGAAGTGGCGCTGATTTGTTTCGTCTTGCTGGCGGCCGTGACCGACCTGGCCTCGCGCAAGATTTCCAATGTGCTGGTGCTGAGCGGTTTGCTGTCGGCCCTGGTGCTGCGTTTGCAAGCGGGCGCCGATGCTTCCCTGCCGGCCTGGCTGGGCGGCATGCTGACCGGTTTTTTCGTGCTGCTGCCGCTGTACCTGATGCGCGGCATGGCCGCCGGCGACGTCAAGCTGATGGCCATGGTCGGTTCCTTCACCGGCCCGCTGCTGGCCTTGCAGATCTGCTTTGCCACTTTCCTTATCGGCGGGGTCATGGCGCTGCTGATCGTGCTGGTCAAGCGGCGCCTGCGCGACGCCCTGCACAACATGCAATTCCTGCTATCCCACGTGCTGCTGCGGGCGATAGGCATCCCCGTCGTGCCGATGGCGCTGACGCCGGGAAGCAGCGTCGGCGGCATGCCTTACGGCCTGGCCATTGCTCTGGGCACGCTGTTGCTGCTGGGCTGGCGCCATGCATGAGTTTGCCGCCTGTCTTCATGTTTGGCTTGCAAAAGGCATTTTTTGCTTTGAATCAATAAGGGCCATCACGGCCATCGATAAAATCGGTTCCTGCCTGGGTTTTGTTGCACTTAGGCATTTAACAACAGAATTTCCCACCCAGGAGACGGTGTCATGATCGAGATTGAAACCCCGATGCTTGCCCTTGCCGCCACCATTGCCGATACTGGCGGCGATGCCGGCGCCGCGGCGGACATGGAGAGGCTGCCGCATTTGCCGCCGCAACCGAAAAGCGTGCGCGAAACCGGCCTGGAACAGCAACTGATCGTTGAATTGATCGCCAAGGCGATCTTTATTGCCGGCAAAACCCATTTGCCCGTCCTGACCGCCCGCCTGCGCCTGTCGATCAATGTCTTGCGCGAAGTGCTGGATTTCATGGTGGCTGAACAGCTGGCTGAAGTGGCCTGGCGCGGCGCCTCCGACATCGACGTGCAATACCAGCTGACCGGCACCGGCAAGCAGCGTGCCGCCGTCTACCTGGAACGCTGCGCCTACGCCGGGCCGGCGCCGGTGACGCTGGAGGCCTATCGCAGCATGGTCGAGCGGCAATCCTGGCGCCGCCCGGAACAGGGCGCGCCGGTCGTGGCCGACGATATTGCCGCCGTATTTGGCGACGACAACCTGGATCCCGCCGTGCTCGACCTGATCGGCGCCGCCATGTATTCCGGCCGTTCGCTGTTGCTGTACGGGCCGCCCGGCAGCGGCAAGACCACCTTGGCGCGCAAGCTGGGCCGCCTGCAGCAGGGCCTGGTGGCGGTGCCGTATGCGGTGGTGGTCGGCCAGGAAATCATCCAGGTGCACGATCCCTTGCTGCACCTGGCGCCGCCACCGCATGCGCTGCACGTGCGCCAGGCGCTGGAAAGGCGCAGCGGGGATATCCGCTGGGCTCTGTGCCAGCGTCCGCTGGTGGCGATCGGGGCCGAACTCAGCGAGAAAATGCTGGACTTGCGCTACGACGCCTTCAGCGGCTGTTACCAGGCGCCGCCGCATTTCAAGGCCAACAACGGCGTCTTCGTCGTCGACGACCTGGGCCGCCAGCGCATGGAAATCGCCGACTTGCTGAACCGCTTCATGCAACCGCTGGACCGCGGCCTCGACCAGTTGTCGCTGCGCGGCGGGCATTCATTCAGCGTGCCCTTCGATCTGGTGCTGGCGTTCGCCACCAGCATGGCGCCGCATGCGCTGCTGGATGACTCTTTCCTGCGCCGGCTCGGCTACAAGATCCAGGTCGGCCCGCTCAACCCGTCCGGCTACCGCAACCTGTTTCGCCAGGAATGCCGCGCCGCCCGCATCGTCTTCGATGAAGCGGCGCTGCGCTACCTGGTCGATGAATTGCACATGGGTAGCGGCCGGCCCTTGCTGGCCAGTTATCCGCGTGAATTGCTGGGGCGTATCGCCGATTTCGCCGGTTTTTCCGGTACGCCGCCGCGCCTGACGCTGGCGGCGCTGGACCAGGCCTGGATCAGCATGTTCGCCGGTTGCCAGGCCGGGCCCGGCGCCGCGGCCTTCGGCGGCGATGCCTGCGCCGATGCCTGCGCCGAATTCGAGAGCATCCGATGAAACACCGGCGCGGTATCCTGATGATGGCCCTGGCCATCGTGCTGGGCCTGGGAGCGGTGCTGCTGGCCTCGCGCTGGCTGCTGCGGCAAACCCCTAGCGTATCGAGCAAGATCGTAGTGGCGGGCGCCGATGTCAGCCTGGGGCAGCGCCTGGCGCCGGAGATGCTCAAGCTGATCGAATGGCCGGCCGACAACCTGCCGCAGGGCGCGCTGCAAGACCCGCTCAAGTTGAGCGGACGGGTGCTGAAGAGCAGCGTGCTGCGCGGCGAGCCGTTGACCGAGGCCAAGCTGGCGCCGGCCGGCACCTTGGGCGGCCTGTCGGCACTGATTACCGAAGGCAAGCGCGCGATCACGGTGCGCGTCAACGACGTCATCGGCGTGGCCGGTTTTGCGCTGCCGGGTAATTACGTCGACATCATCGTGAATACCCAGAAAGAGGGAAGCAGTTCGGCCGGCGCGCGCGAACTGGCGATTTCCAAGATCGTGCTGGAGCGCATCCTGGTGCTGGCGGTGGCGCAGGAAGTCGGGCGCGACGAGACCAAGCCGCGCGTGGTGAATGCGGTGACGCTGGAGGTGACGCCGGACCAGGCCGAGAACCTGGACCTGGCGCGCAGCGTCGGCAGCCTGTCGCTGGTGTTGCGCAACCAGGTCGATCCGCGTCCCGGCGTGACCGGCGGCGCCACCAAGTTCACCCTGCTGGGCGAAGGTGCGCCCGCCGCCGTGGCGGCGGCGCCGCCCGAGCCGCCGGCGCCCAGGCCGCATCCGTTGCGCGTGACGGTCGAGGTGCAGCGCCAGTGCAGCGGTCTGATCGACGGTTTGCGCCAGTCGCGCGTATGTTTTTGAGCATGGCCCCACTGCGGGGCTACCCCAGCGTTTCTTTCCATTTCAAGAAAGAATGTGAGCCGATGAATAGCCGTTTTATCTACCTGCCCGGTTTGCTGGCCATGGCCGCAGCCGCCCCCGCATGGACTGCGCCGGCGCTGCCTGCGCCGCCGAAGGCCTTGACTAGCCAACAGGCACTGCTGAACTGCAGCGGCGAAGCGGCGACGCCTGGCCACCTGACGCTACAGCTGGGAAAGTCGACGCTGATGCGTCTGCCGGAGCCCTTGCTTAATCGCAGCGTCGGCAATCCCGCCATCGTCCAGGCGCTGCTGGTGGCGCCGGCGACCTTGTACATTGTCGGCATCGAGATCGGCAGCACCAATATGATCATCCAGGGAAAGAGCGGAGCCTGCAGCGTCGTCGACGTGGTGGTCGGCATGGATGCGGCCGGCTTGCAGGCGACACTGGCGGCGTTGATGCCGGAAGAAAAAAATATCCGCGTCAGCGCCGCCGCCGATTCCCTGGTGCTCAGCGGCACGGTGGCAGATGCCGTCGCCGCCGACCGCGCCGTCGATCTGGCCAACGCCTATGTGCGCCGGCCCCCGCAGGGCTTGCCCAAGATAAAAGCGGCCGAGGGCGAGGCGGCGCTGCCGCCGCCGGCCGTCAGCAATGGCGGTAGCCGCATCATCAATATGCTGAACGTCAGCGCACCACAGCAGGTGATGCTCGAGGTGAAGATCGCCGAAGTGTCGAAATCCCTGCTCGACAAGCTCGAAGTCGGCACCGCCTTGCGCTATGCCAGCGGCAGCTGGGCCGTGAGTCTGCTGTCCAACTTCCTCACCGGCAGTGCCGGCGGCACGCTGGACATCGGCAAGTCGAACAGCCGTGTCACGGTCGAGGCGCAAAAACAGGATGGCCTGGTGCGCATACTGGCCGAGCCGACCGTGATGGCGATCAGCGGCCAGGAGGGCAGCTTCCTGGCCGGCGGGAAGATATTCATCCCGGTCGCGCAAGACAACAATAAGATCACGCTGGAAGAAAAGGAATTCGGCGTCGGCCTGCGCTTCACGCCGACCGTGCTGTCGGGCGGACGCATCAATCTGAAGGTGGCGCCGGAAGTGTCGGACTTGTCGAAGGACGGCATCGGCATCAACGTCACCGGCGTCAGCGGCACCGCCGTCCTGCCGCTGATGACGACGCGGCGCGCCTCGACCACCGTGCAATTGATGGACGGCCAGAGTTTCGCCATCGGCGGGCTGATCCAGAACAACCAGACCACCAACGTCACCGCCTTGCCGGTGCTGGGCGAAGTGCCGGTGCTGGGCGCCTTGTTCCGCAGTACCGATTTCCAGCAAGACCGCACCGAGCTGCTGTTCGTCATTACGCCGCATCTGGTTAAGCCCCTGCCGTCCGACTATGCGCTGCCGACCGACCGCGTCATCACGCCCAGCCGCGCCGAATTGTTCCTCGGCGGCCGCATGGAGGGGCGCGCCGGGCCGCCGGCCAGCCCACTATCCGCGCCAGACCATCCGGCATCCGCGCCGCCTTCCGACCCCGGCCGCGGTTTTGAATTGAAGTAATACAGGAGCTGCGCATGAAGCCGATACCATCATCCCGTCCGCGCCGTCAGCTTGCGGCGCAAGGCCGCGAGGCCGCATTCATATGCCCGGCGGCGCTGGGCGTCGCCTTGCTGGCCGCGGCCCTGGCCGGTTGCGCCCAGAATGCGCCGCAATTCGAACAGCATTTCGGCGATTCGGTGCGCATCGCGGTGGCGCGCCAGACCATCCGCCCCGACGCCGCGGCCAACCGGGATCCGGTGGCCGGCGTCGACGGCGCCGCCGCCCGCAATGCGCAAGACGCCTACCGCAAGTCCTTCACCGCCGCGGCGCCGCCAGCGGATGTCTTCACCATCGGAGTCAGCGGCGGCAAATAAGCCGTCGCCCACCCATCATGGATACCCGCCCGCACTCCCCGAGTTTGCCGCGCCCGCGCCGCCGCTGCCGCATCCTGCGCCGCCAGCGCGGCGCGCTGGCCGTGATGTTCGCCCTGATGATCGTCGTGCTGCTCGGCTTCGCCGGACTGGCGCTCGACCTGGCGCAGTTGTACAACCGTAAGCTGGAATTGCAGAACCTTGCCGACGGCGCGGCGCTGGCGGCGGCGGGCGCCCTGTCCGGCACCGCGGCCGGCATCGACAATGCACGGGCCCGTGCCGGCGTCGCGGCCGGCGCCAGGAAGTACCGCTATTCGCTGGGGGTGACTTGGTCCGACGCGGCGCTGCGCTTCGGCAGCAGCGCCGACGCCGGGGCCGGCGGCTGGGTCGATGCCGTCGCCGCCAAGGCGCTGCCGGCGGCGCAGCTGGCGGCCCTGCAATTCGTGCGCGTCGACACCAGCCAGCTCGGCGCCGCCATCGGCCAGGTCGACGCCACCTTCATGCGCGTGCTGTCCGACCAGGTCAACGCCGTGTCGGCGGTCGCCGTGGCCGGGCGCAAATGGCTGCAGGTGACGCCGCTCGGCATCTGCGCGCTGAACCCGGCCAAGACCGCGCCGCGCAACGTCGGCGGGCTGACGGAATTGGTGGAATACGGCTTTCGCCGCGGCGTCGGCTACAACCTGCTTTCCCTCAGCCCGCTCGGCACGCTGCCGCTGAATTTCCTGGTCGACCCGGTCGAGCCGGCCGCGGCGAACGCAGCCCCGGTGACGGCGGCGGCGGCCGCGCCTTTCGTCTGCTCCGGCACGATGCCGGTGGCGGCGCTGCCGGCCACCGTCCATGTCACGTATCCATTTCCTTCGGCGCTGAGCAGCCAGCTCAATTCGCGCTTCGACGTCTACGGCGGAACCTCGCCCTGCCATCCGCTGACGGCGCCGCCGGACCTGAACATCAAGCCCTACCCGACCGCCTTACCGACCCCGCCGGCATGGTGGAGCGTCACGCCGGCGGCACAGACCGCGCAAAATACCGCCGCGCCCCTGGCCCTGGTCACCGTGGCCGACGTGGCCGGGGCGGCGCCGGACGCCGCCAGCTACGGCGTATTGTGGTCGTACGCCATCGCGGCCCAGTGGGCGGCGGCCGAGCCGAGCGGTGGTTATGCGGCGTTCCCGAAATCCAGCTGGTCGACGCTGTATCCGGTGCCGCTGGGGAAGACGCTGACCACGCAAAACGCGACGGGATCGGGCGCCACCAAGACGCCCTATAACGCCGGCCTCGGAGGCTCGTATTTTTCGGCGCCGTCGAAT
>DASYLQ010000408.1:0-2927 GCA_036009485.1 Janthinobacterium sp. | reverse complement strand
TGATCTTGATCAAACGTGAAAAACAGCGGCGCAAAACCTTGCGAAAGGGAAGTATTCAAGCGGAATACGGCAGGGAACAAGCATCGACCACTTGCAGGTCGTTATCCTTGGCGAAATTCACGACGAAATGAAAAGCCAGCGGCTCCAGTTGTCTCAGCCCGGTATTCACGACGACCGAGCGGACGCCGTTGATCATGGTCGGACGCACATAGGGCGAATATTGCAGGTGCGCATTGCGTCCGCCGCCGTCGGGATGAAAGCAAGACATCACGCCGCACAGGCGCTCGGCCCAATCGCTGGGGCGAAATTGCTTGCCACTGCTGGTAACGCCAAGAATAAAGAACTCTTCGATCAATTCTTTGTTGTTTTGAGTTAACTCTGCCATAAACGCTTGTTGAACAAGGATGCGGTTGAAAACCCCGGCCACCATTCCCGGGCTGCGAAAGCAACAACTACAATTTTCGGCGGCTGGCAGCGTTCCCGGGCAAGGACTACTAGCCGTGCAAGCATTGTAGTCCTGTTCGTCAACTTAACCCAGCCAGACGGCGCCGGACAGCAGCAGCAGCAGCAGCATCCACAATAGCAAGGCACGCCAGACCAGGCCGACCGTGCCTTGCAGCGCGCGTACGCTGGGCTCCTCGCCCGGCAGGCTTTCCGACTCGGCATCGGTGCTGTCGACCGTGGCTGCATCGGCCGGCAAGACCTTGGCGGCGTTTTCCAGCGGCGTGCCGAGGCGCACGCCCATGGCGCCGCCGCCGGCCGACAGGATGATGCCGATGGCCTCGTCCTGCCAGCGGTCGGCGAAATTGCGCCAGGCATAGATCGCATCCTCGAAATTGCCGACGACGGCGAAGGCGACGGCGGTCAGGCGCACCGGAATCCAGTCGATCCAGTAAAAGGCCTTGGCGGCAAACTGCCCGAAGGCTTCATTGCGCATATGTTCGGGCTCGTTCCAGGCGCGCGCCAGGTATTCGGCGACGCGGTACATGACCGCGCAGGCGGGACCGAGCGGCATCAGGAACCAGAAAAAGACGCCGAACACATTGCGGTGCGTGGTGATCAGCGATTTTTCGACGGCGATGCGGGCAATCTCGCCCGCATCCATGCCGATGGTGTCTTGCTTGGTCCAGTCGGCCAGCAGCGCGCGCGCGGCGGCGTCGTCGCCGGCGTTCAGGGCCAACTGGATCGACGTGAAATAATGGCTGTAATGGCGAAAACCCAGGGTCAGGTAGACGATCAGCACGTTCCAGGCGAAGGCGACCAGCGGCAGTTTGTAATGGATCAAGATCCAGTAGATGACCGCGGTCGGCGTCATCAACGCCGCCATCATCAGGAACCAGCCGAGGCGGCCGTGGCGCGCATGGCCGGCGTTGAACCAGGTCTCCATGCGCATCGCAAAACTCTTGATTTCGGCATAAATCGGATTATCCGCGCGCAAGGGCTTGAGTTGCTCGATCAACAACGCGCAGAGAATGGAAAGAAATGTCATCAAAGTCCTTTTAGTCAGCTATGCCGTGTTCCGCTACGATAACGCAGTGCCGTGCCGGAATCAAACTTATCTCGGCCATGCGATTTAACGAAGCTTCCTCATGCGCGCAAGAAGTGAAACAGGTTACGCAGCATGCCGGCGGTGGCGCCCCAGATGTAAAACCGCTGGTACGGCATGGCATAAAACGAGCGCCGCCCGCTCGGCAACTCGGCCGACAGGCGCTGGTGGTGGGCGCCATCCATCAGGAAGGCCAGCGGCACTTCAAAGATCTCGGCCACTTCGGACGGGTCGGCGCGCAATTCGAAGGGCGGCCTGACCAGGGCGACCACCGGCGTGACGATGTAGCCGGTGCCGGTGTAATAGTCGGGCATGGTGCCGATCACTTCGATGTGCTCGCGCGCCAGGCCGACCTCTTCTTCCGCTTCGCGCAGCGCAGTCTCGACGGGGGAAGCGTCGACCGCTTCGGCGCGGCCGCCGGGAAAGGCGACTTGGCCGGCATGGTTGTTCAAGTGGGCGGTGCGCCGGGTCAGCAGCAAGGTCGGGCCTTCCTCGCGCAGCACCAGCGCAATGAGCACCGAGGCGCGGATGCGTTCCGGGCGCTTCTGGACGACGCCGAATTCATCGACGCATTCCATTTCCCAGGACGGCGCATGGGCGAAGCGTTCGCGCAGCCAGTCCGGCGTTAGGCGCTCCAAGGCCACCGCGGCCTCGCCGGCGATCGAATCGATGGGGAGTTGCTGTGGATCGAAAAGCGGTTTGGCCACTGCGGTTTACCTCCAAAGGCATGTAAAAGCAAAAAAGGGGCACCAACGGGCGCCCCTTTTTATCCCACCAACACCAGGCGCTAAATTACGCGCTTGCCTTCGCTGCGACGCGACGGTTTGGCAGTTTTTCCTTGATACGCGCCGATTTACCCGAACGCTCACGCAGATAGTACAGCTTGGCGCGGCGGACATCGCCGCGACGTTTCACTTCGATCGAGGCGATCAGCGGGGAATACAGCTGGAAGGTACGCTCGACGCCTTCGCCGGACGAGATCTTGCGAACGATGAAGTTCGAGTTCAAGCCGCGGTTACGACGGGAAATGACGACGCCTTCGTAAGCCTGGGCACGCTTGCGGGTGCCTTCGACCACGTTGACGTTGACGATAACGGTATCGCCAGGTGCGAATTCAGGAATGCTTTTACCCAGGCGGGCAATTTCTTCCTGCTCTAATTGTTGAATCAGGTCCATTTTTATTACTCCAAAAACCATCGTGCCGGCGCACTGTGAGCGTTGTGGCTCGCCCGGTAGAGGATGGGGTTAAACATGTGGGAGGGGTTCGTTCAACCTACTGCGCAGCCCGCTCTCGCGTTTGCGTTGCTCACCGTACTTTCGTACGGTTCCGCTACTCGACGCGATATCGGGCTTGCTCGCTACGTTTGCTCGATCCCCCCTT
>DASYLQ010000407.1:0-3163 GCA_036009485.1 Janthinobacterium sp. | reverse complement strand
ATTACTGGCGCACCTGGAGCCGCCGCCTGGCCCTGCCCTATGAATGGCAAGACGTGGTGATCCGCGCCGCCATCACGCTGAAGATGTCGCTGTTCGAAGATACCGGCGCCATCATCGCCGCCATGACCACCAGCATCCCGGAAGCGCCCGGCAGTTCGCGCAACTGGGATTACCGCTATTGCTGGTTGCGCGACGCCTTCTTCGTGGTGCGC
Organism: Janthinobacterium sp.; assembly: GCA_036009485.1. GTDB lineage: Bacteria > Pseudomonadota > Gammaproteobacteria > Burkholderiales > Burkholderiaceae_D > Janthinobacterium. The sequence continues at coordinate 2,951 of DASYLQ010000407.1, read as the reverse complement.
GCGCTCAACAGTATTTCCGAAGTGGCGACGATGGAAGATTATCTGCGCTGGCTCAGCAATGTGGTGGCGCGCTCGAAGGGCGGGCATATCCAGCCGCTGTACGGCATCGGGCTGGAAGAGTCGCTGCCGGAATCCATCATCGAGCATCTGCCCGGCTACCGCGAGAATGGGCCTGTGCGGGTCGGCAACCAGGCGCAGGAACATTTCCAGCACGATGTCTACGGCAATGTGGTGCTGGGCGCGGCCCAGGCTTTCCTCGACCAGCGCCTGTTCAACCGCGCCGGCGTGACCCAGTTCGCGCATCTGGAAGCGGTCGGCGACCAAGCCTTCCGCGTCCACGACCAGCCTGACGCCGGCATGTGGGAATTGCGCACGCGGGCGCGCGTGCATACCTCGTCCGTGCTGATGAGCTGGGCCGCCTGCGACCGCCTGGCCAAGATCGCCCATGCGCTCGGCTTGCCCGAGCGCGCGGCCCACTGGCAAGAACGCGCCGAGCACATCCGCGGCCCCTTGCTGCGCGACGCCTGGAGCGAAGAGCGGCAATCCTTCGTCGAAAGCCTGGGCGGACGCGACCTGGATGCCAGCGTGCTGCTGATGGCGGAAGTCAATTTCATCGATCCCAAGGATCCGCGCTTCGTCGCCACCGTCGATGCGCTGGAAAAGTCGCTGTGCGACGGACCGTATATGCGCCGCTACGAAGCGCCCGACGATTTCGGCAAGCCCGAGACTACCTTCAATATCTGCACCTTCTGGCGCATCGACGCGCTGGCGCGCATCGGCCGCAAGGACCAGGCCAGGGAGATTTTCGAGACCATGCTGAAAGCGCGCAACCACCTCGGCCTGCTGTCGGAAGACACCCATCCGGTGACCGGCGAAATGTGGGGCAATTTTCCGCAGACGTATTCGATGGTCGGCCTCATCAATTGCGCGATGCGCCTGTCGGCGCCGTGGGACAGCGCGGTCTGATTTTTACACGGCTCGTCCAGACGATGTCCGGCTAGCCGATGGTTCTGTTTCCTTGGTATCATGTTTCGCCGCCGGCATCTGCCGGCTTTTTTATATGACAACGTCGGAGATGATCGAATGAGATTACGTCTGCTGGTCCTGGCTGCAGCAATGAGCGCGCTGGCCGCCACTACAAGCGCGATGGCCGCGCCGCGCGGTTTTACGGTGGAAGATCTGGCCAATATGGAGCGCGTCGGCAGCCCGGTGCTGTCGCCGGACGCGACGCGCGTGGTGTACACCGTGCGCAGCACCGACATGGCGAAAAACCATGGCCACACCGAACTCTGGATGCTCGACCTGCGCCAGGCCGGCGCGGCGCCGCAGCGCCTGACCCAAAGCGAGGCCAGCAACAGCGATCCGGAATGGTCGCCCAGCGGCGACGCCATCTTTTTCCTGTCCGGCCGTTCCGGTTCTTCGCAAGTGTGGCGTCTGCCGCTGAGCGGCGGCGAAGCGTCCCGGGTCACCGACCTGCCGCTGGACGTCGACACCTTCCGCCTGTCGCCGAAGGGCGACCGCCTGGCCATGAGCATCGCCGTGTTCCGCGACTGCATGGACCTCGCCTGCACCAAAAAGCGCCTGGACGACAAGGCGAAAACCAAGGCCAGCGGCCGCATCTTCAATGAACTCTTCGTGCGCCACTGGGATACCTGGGCCGACGGCCGCCGCAACGTGCTGTACTCGGCGCCGCTGGACCCTAGCGGCCGCCTGGCGAATGCCCCGGTCAGCCTGAGCGGCACGCTGGATGGCGACGTGCCGTCGAAACCGTTCGGCGACCACGATGACTACCGCTTCAGCCCGGACGGCAAGAACATCGCCTTCTCGCTGCGCATCGCCGGCAAGTCCGAGCCCTGGTCGACCAATTTCGACATCTATGAAGTGCCCGCCGCCGGCGATGCCGCGCCGCGCAACCTGACCGCGGACAACCCGGCCTGGGACGGCCGGCCAGCGTATTCGCCGGACGGGCGCACGCTGGCCTATGTCGCCATGGACAGGCCGGGCTTCGAGGCCGACCGTTTTCACATGGTCTTGATGGATGTCGGCAGCGGCAGGAAACGCACGCTGGCCGACAACTGGGACCGTTCCATCGCCGACTTCCGCTGGCGTCCGGACGGCAAGGCGCTGCTGGTCAGCGCCGACGACGTCGGCCAGCACCGTCTGTTTTCGATGGACGCCGGCAGCGGCAAGGTCACGCCGCTGACGGGCCAGGGCTGGGTCGGCGAATACGACGCGCAGCGCGACACCATCGTCCTGACCCAGGCCAACCTGGCTTCCGGCAACCAGCTGTTCAAGCTGAAGGCCGGCCAGACCGATGAAAAGCCGGCGCAAATCACGCAGTTGAACGCGGCGGCGCTGGCCGACGTGCGCTTCGGCCAGTACGAACAGTTTTCCTTCAGCGGCGCCAACGGCGAAACCGTCTACGGCTACGTGACGAAACCATGGAACGCCAAGGCCGGCGAGAAATATCCGATCGCCTTCCTGGTGCACGGCGGCCCGCAAGGCAGTTTCGGCAACGAATGGAGCTACCGCTGGAATCCGCAAGTGTATGCGGGCGCCGGCTACGCCACCGTGTTCATCGACTTCCACGGCTCGACCGGCTATGGCCAGAAATTCACCGACTCCATCAGCGGCGACTGGGGCGGCAAACCGCTGGAAGACTTGAAAAAAGGCTTGGCGGCGGCGGTGCAGAAATTCCCCTGGCTGGACCGCGAGCGCAGTTGCGCGCTGGGCGCATCGTACGGCGGCTATATGATGAACTGGATCCAGGGTAACTGGTCGGACGGCTTCCGCTGCATCGTCAACCACGACGGCGTCTTCGACAACCGCGGCATGGCCTACGCCACCGACGAACTCTGGTTCGACGAATGGGAAAGCGGCGGCGCCTCTTATCACGCGGCGCCGGAAAAACACGAGAAATTCAATCCCGTAAACTTCGTCAACAACTGGAA
>DASYLQ010000406.1:0-9766 GCA_036009485.1 Janthinobacterium sp. | reverse complement strand
CGAAATCCCAGGCCGATTGCGCTGAACCGAGGATGTAGCGGGCGCGCACCTCGTCCTCCTGGTAATTGCCGAACAATAGCCACAGGAAGCCGGCCAGTTGTCCATCCTTGAAAGCCGCCAGGCTCAGCGCGCCTTGGCCATAGCGCTGACTCAGCACGTCGTCGGGGCGCGGATAGACGGGCGGCAGTTCGTCGCGATGGCGGTACAGGCGCACCGCGATGTGTTTGCCGCGGCCCCGGCAAAGCGGAGCGGCCGTGACGGCCTGGGCCAGGAAATGATATTTGTACAAGCTCCAGCGACCGGCCGAGAGCAGGCAGAGCGTGCGGTCGGCGCCGTACAGGATGGCGTTGATGCAGCCGAGCTCGACGATGGTTTGGCCGAACGCTTGCAATTTTTGATGGAACGCGCTGGTCGGCATGGTGGTGGCTGGCAATTGAAATCCGAAGCTTGTAATTGAGACAAGTGTATGCATTTCAAACAAACGATCTTCATTAAACACTGCCTCTGCAGGTGGGGCTTGCGGACGCTCAACTTTCCCATTGGTCCGCCTGGCTGATGAAGTTGACGAATATCAAGAAGCCACTCGTCGTTTATCCCAATCATAGGGGGCTGAAAAACCGTCGCGGCGCCGGGATCGCCGGCCGGTGGGCGGGCAGTCAATCACGAGAATCAATCACGGAGAATCAATGGGGCAACTGATCCAGGACTTTATTTTCGAATCGGCGCGGCGGGCACCGCAGGCGCCGGCGCTGTCTTACCAGGGCGTGCCGCTCAGTTACGCGGCGCTGGCGCAGGCCGTGCGGGCCACCGCCGCCGCACTGCTCGGGCTCGGGCTTGGCGCCGGCGAACGCGTTGCCGTGTACCTGGAAAAACGCGAGGAAGCCGTGGCGGCGCTGTTCGGCGCCGCGGCGGCGGGAGCGGTATTCGTGCCGGTGAATCCCCTGCTCAAGCCGGAGCAGGTCGGCCATATCCTGGCCGATTGCACGGTGCGCGTCCTGGTCACCTCGCGCGAACGCCTGCTCCAGTTGGCGGAAACGCTGCGCAGCCTTCCTGAATTGCATACAGTGATCGTCTGTGGCGGCGTGCAAGAGTTGCCGAATTTGCCGGAATTGCCGGGCCTGCATTGCCTGGCGTGGCAGGCCTGCCTGGCCCACGCGGCGGCCGCCCCGTTTCACCGGCGCATAGACGACGACATGGCCGCCATCCTGTACACCTCCGGCAGCACCGGCAAGCCGAAAGGGGTGATCCTGTCGCACCGCAACCTGGTGGCCGGGGCGCTCAGCGTATCTGGCTACCTTTGCAATACAGCGGACGATCGCATCCTCTGCCTGCTGCCGCTGAGTTTTGACTATGGCTTGAGCCAGCTGACCACGGCCTTCGCCAGCGGCGCCTGCGCCGTGCTGATGAACCATCTGCTGGTGCGCGATGTCCTGGATATCCTGGAGCCGGAAAACATCACCGGCCTGGCGGCGGTGGCGCCGCTGTGGAGCCAATTGTCGCAGCTGCGCTGGCCGGCGACGCCGCGCTTGCGCTACATCACCAACTCGGGCGGCGCCATGCCAAGGCGGACGCTGGACACCCTGCGCAGCATCTTGCCGCACACACAGATCTACCTGATGTACGGCTTGACCGAGGCCTTCCGTTCGACCTACCTGGCGCCGGACCAGCTGGAGCGCCGGCCCGACTCGATCGGCCTGGCTATCCCGAACGCCGAAGTGATGGTGCTGCGCCCCGACGGCGCACGCTGCGCGCCGGGCGAGCCCGGCGAGCTGGTACATCGCGGCGCGCTGGTGGCGATGGGTTACTGGAACGATGCGCTGAAGACCGCCGAACGGTTCAAGCCCGTGCCGGCCGCCGAGCCCGGCTTGCCGATCGCCGAACTGGCGGTGTGGTCGGGCGACACCGTGCGTTGCGATGAGGAAGGCTATCTGTATTTCGTCGGGCGCGCCGACGACATGATCAAGACCTCCGGCTACCGCGTCAGCCCGGGCGAGATCGAGGAAGTGGTTTACGCCAGCGGCCTGGTAGGCGAGGCGGTGGCCTTCGGCGTGGCCCATCCGGTACTAGGGCAAGCCATCGTGCTGCTGGCGACGGCGGCCGGCGCGGCGGCGCTGGAGGAAGCGCAACTGATGGCGGCCTGCAGGGCCGCCTTGCCGGGCTTTATGTTGCCGGCCTGGATAGAGGTGCGCCCCGGCCCGCTGCCGCGCAACCCGAACGGCAAGTTCGACCGCAAGCTGCTGGCGGCCGGGCTGGCGCATGTGTTCGCGGATGGCGCGCGATGAGCTCGCCGTGCCACTATCCGATGCGGCAATTCGAGGTGCATGAAGACAGCCTGCGCATCGGCGGCCTGGACTTGGCGCGGCTGGCCTTGCGGGTCGGCGCCACGCCGTTTTACGCCTACGAGCGCAGGGCCATCCACCAGCGCCTGGCGCAGCTGCGCAGCACGCTGCCGGCCGGCATCCAGCTGCATTATGCGATGAAGGCGAATCCGATGCCGGCGCTGGTGCAGATGATGGCCGGCCTGGTCGACGGCATCGACGTCGCCTCCGGCGGCGAATTGAGCATAGCGCTGGACACGGCCCTGCCGCCGGCGCGTATCAGTTTTGCCGGTCCGGGCAAGAACGACGCCGAACTGGCTTGCGCGGTGGCCGCCGGGGTCTTGCTCAACCTCGAATCCGAAGCCGAGATGGAGCGCGTCGCCATCGCCGGCGCGCAGCAGGGACGCACGCCGCGGGTGGCCGTGCGCATCAACCCGGATTTCCAGCTGAAGCATGCCGGCATGAAGATGGGCGGCGGGGCGCGCCAGTTCGGCGTCGACGAAACGCGCGTGCCGGCCATGCTGCACCGGCTCGGCCAACTGGGGCTGGACTTTCTCGGTTTCCATATTTTCGCCGGTTCGCAAAACCTGTCCGCCGCCGCCATCGTCGAGGCGCAGCGGCTCAGCGTGCAACTGGCGTTGCGCCTGGCCAGCCATGCGCCGGCGCCGCTGCGGCTGCTGAATATCGGCGGCGGCTTCGGCGTGCCGTATTTCCCCGGCGAACAGGCGCTCGACCTGGCCTGTGTCGGCGAGCACCTCGGCCTGCTGATGCGCGACTTGCAGCGCGACTCGCCGCTGACCCGGCTGGTGCTGGAACTGGGACGCTATATGGTGGCCGAGGCCGGCATCTATGTGTGCCGCGTGCTCGAACGCAAGGTGTCGCATGGCCAGGTATTCCTGGTCACCGATGGCGGCCTGCACCATCATCTGGCGGCGTCGGGCAATTTCGGCCAGGTATTGCGCAAGAATTATCCTATCGCCATCGGCAATAAAATGGCGGGTCACGCGCGCGAGACCGTGTCGGTGGTCGGTCCGCTGTGCACGCCGCTGGACTTGCTGGCCGATAGACTCGAGATGGCCAAGGCCGAGAGGGGCGACCTGGTCGTCGTGTTTCAGTCGGGCGCCTACGGCTTGTCGGCCAGTCCGACGGCCTTCCTCGGCCATCCGGCGCCGCGCGAGGTATTGCTGTGAGCGGCTTGTGCGGCTGGCTGGCGCGGCGCGGCGAGGCCGGCGCGGCCGGCGCGGCGGACGCCAGGGCGGAAGCCAACCGCGAATTATTGTTGCGTATGGCCGCTCCGCTGGCCGGCTTCGACGGCAGCGCCGTCTCCGCCCTGGCCGGCAGGGGCAGCGGCGCCGCCATCGCCGCCCGCGCCGGCAGCCTGCATCTTTACCAGCGCGACGGCTTGCTGATCGCGCTGTGGGGCAGGGCGACCTTGGCGGCGCCGGCCCAGGACGAGGTCGGCGCCGGCCTGGCGCTGCTGTGGCGCAGCCAGGGAGTCAAGGCTTGCGCCGCGCTGTCCGGCGCCTTCGCCCTGTGCATCCTGGATGAGTCCAGCGGCGAAGCGTTGCTGGCCATCGACCGCAGCGGCACCCATGCGCTGAGCTACCAGGCCTCGGCCCAGGGCCTGTATTTCGCCTCGTCGGCGGACGCGCTGCTATTGCATCCGGCGGCGGCATGCGCGATAGCGCCGCAGGCGGTTTATAACTATCTGTATTTTCATATGGTGCCGGCGCCCGGCAGCATTTACTGCGGACAGCAGCGGCTCTTGCCCGGCGAATATCTGCATTATTCGGGCGGCAAGGCGGTGCGCGGCGCGTATTGGAAAATCCGCTACACCGAGCGGGAAGCACTGCCTTTCGGCGAGCTCAAGACACAGTTCCTGCAAACCTTGCACGCCGCGGTCGCCCAGGCCGCCGCCGGCGCCAGCACCGGCGCCTTCCTCAGCGGCGGCACCGACAGCTCGACGCTGGCTTACCTGCTGGGCCGGGTGTCCGGCCGCCACGCGCGCACCTATTCGATCGGCTTCGACGCGCCCGGCTATGACGAAATGGCTTATGCCCGCATCGCCTCGCGGCATTTTTCGACCGAACATCACGAACTGTATGTTGACGCGGCCGATGTCGCCGCGGCCATTCCGCGCATCGCCGCCATCTTCGACCAGCCCTTCGGCAACGCTTCGGCCGTGCCGGCCCTGTATTGCGCGCAGATGGCGCATGCCGACGGCATCACCCGGCTGCTGGGCGGCGACGGCGGCGACGAGCTATTCGGCGGCAATGAACGCTATGCGCGCCAAGCCTTGTTCGCCCGCTACGAGCGCGTGCCCGCCATCCTGCGCCAGACCCTCGTCGAACCCTTGCTGTTCCGGCTGATGGCGGGCGCCGACCATCGCTTGCTGCGCAAGGCGCGCAGTTATATCGAGCAAGCGCTGCTGCCTTTGCCGGCGCGGCTGGAAACCTGGAACCTGTTGCAGCATTACGGACACCGGGCGGTGCTGGAAGACGATTTCCTGGACAGCATAGATCCCGGCTTTCCGCTGGGCAGCCTGAACGAGGCGTATTGGGCCAGCCGCGGCCATAGCCAGATCAACCGGATGCTGGCGCTCGACTTGAAGTTCACGCTGGCCGACAATGATTTACCCAAGGTGAACCGGGCCTGCGAACTGGCCGGCGTGGAAGCGGCGTTTCCTTTTCTCGACGATGCCGTGGTGGCTTTTTCTTCGCGCCTGAGGCCGCGGCAAAAACTGAACGGGCAGCGCCTGCGTTATTTTTTCAAGCAGGCGCTGGCCGATACCTTGCCGAGGGAAATCATCCGCAAGCAAAAACACGGCTTCGGCCTGCCTTTCGGCCTGTGGCTGCAGCAGCACGCCGGCTTGCGGCAACTGGCTTGCGACAGCTTGAGCGACCTGAAGGCGCGGCGCATCGTGCGCGCCGGTTTTATCGATCAATTGTTGGGCCGCCACATGGCCGAGCATGCGGCCTATCACGGCACCATGGTGTGGGTATTGATGATGCTGGAGCAGTGGTTTCAGCAGCGCAAGAGTTAGTATCTTGTTTACATAAAAAATTTCCGGCTATAACGGAGCAGCGGAGGAGCACGATGACGTCGAAATTCGACAAGAAAGTATTGCCCTGGGATAAAAGCAGCCACCAGGATTTTTATGCGTATTATGAAAAGGAAAGCAGCGGCGACGAAGCCTTGCTGCGCTTCGAAGCGATCCGCGCCACCTTGTCGCGCCTGCTGGGGCAGCAGAAAGCCGTGCTGGACGTTGCCGATATCGGTTGCGGCGCCGGCACCCAATCGCGCCTGTGGGCTGAAAAAGGCCATCGGGTGGTCGGCGCCGACATCAATGAGTCATTGATCGGCCTGGCGCGCCAGCGCGCTTTGCAGGCCAGGCTGGACATTTCCTTTGCCGTCGCCCCGGCCACCGCCTTGCCCTGGGCCGACCAGTCGATGGACTTGTGCATCGCGCCGGAATTGATCGAGCACGTGGCGGATTGGCAAGGCGTGTTGAGCGAGATGGTGCGGGTGCTGCGGCCCGGTGGGGCGCTGTTTTTGAGCACCAGCAACAAGCTGTGCCCGAAGCAGGAAGAATTCAACTTGCCGCTATATTCCTGGTATCCGGGTTTTATCAAGCGCCATGTCGAGCGCCTGGCGCGCAGCACGCGGCCGGAATTGACCGGCTACGCCGCTTATCCGGCCGTCAACTGGTTTACCTTTTATGGCTTGCGCGACCACTTGGCGGGACATGGCCTGGTCTGCATGGACCGTTTCGACATGATCGACGTCAAACGGCATGGCCGGCTGACCGGGCTGACGGTGGGACTGGTACGCCTGTTCAAGCCGCTGCGCTTCATCGCTCACGTGCTCACGCCCTATACGGTGCTGCTGGGCGTCAAACGCTCCTGAGCATGTTCTGGCCCATGCGCAGCAGGAAGCGCAGGCGGCCCCGGTCCCACGGTGTGAAGCGCGGCAACTGGTACAAGTCGGCGCCGGGCCGCGCCACGCCCCAGTCGGTGCCGAGCGCCGCCTCGAAACCCAGATGCCGGACCATCTGCGCATGCTGGGGGCCGTAATCCTCACCGGCTTTGCCGTTCGGATAGGCAAACAGACGCACCGGCGCTCCCGTCATCGCTTCCAGCTGGCGCTTGCCATTGGCGATGTCGGCGCGCGCGGCCCGGTCCGATAGCGCCGACAAGATCGGGTGGCTGACGGTGTGCCCGCCGATTTCCATGCCGGCCCTGGCCAGCGAGAGCAACTGGTGGCTGCTCATCATCGGATCCGGACGCGAGGGATAGCGGGCGCCGGCGTGGATCTGCGTGACCAGATCCAGGCGCTGGTCGAAGGGCAGGTATTTGAGACGGGCCAGGATGGTGCCGATGGCCTGGCGCCGCAGGGCCAGTCCCTTCACGGGAAAGCGGCCCAGGCCATAGGCGGACAGGTCCAGTTCGCCGTCGGCGGCGTGGCGCACCCGTTCGATGATGCTGTCGTTCCACATCTGGCCGCCGTCCAGGTAACCGGTGGCGATGAAAAAACAGGCGCTCAAGCCATGTTTTTGCAGCAGCGGCAGCGCCACCTGGACATTGTCGGCGTAACCGTCGTCGAAAGTGATGCAGGCGGCGCGCGCCGGCAGGCTGCCTTCGCGCAGGCGCGACACGGCTTCCAGCAGCGGCATGGGACGAAAGTAGCGTTTCAGCAAGCCCAACTGGCGTTCAAACAGGCGTGCGTCGACTTGCTCGGGAAACAGGGGATCGGCTTGCCGCAATACGCGATGGTAAAGCAGGATGGATAGCGACGGCGCGCTCAGGCGCTGCATGTTCATGGCGCCGCCTTGCCGCGCCCAGGCGCTGCGGCAGGATGGCCGCGGCGATGGCCCGGGCGCGGGGCCGGCAGCGGCGTCGGCGCAGGCTGGTCCGCCAGTTGTCGTTCGACCAGGATGCGCGTGACGATCAGCGCGACCATCAGGTAATACGGCACGTCGTAATACAGCAGGCTGAGGAAGGCGCCGCCGACGGCGAAGCCGATCAGGCTGGCCTGTATCATCGTCGCCAGCCCGAAAGCCCAGCGCAGCTCGTCCACGCTGGCCGTGCGCCGGACGATCCAGGTGCCGGTGCGGTAGGTCAGGAAACCCAGCGTCCGGTACAGGCCCAGGCCGACAAAACCGTGTTCGCCCAGCACCTGGAAATAAATGCTGTGGGCCGCATGGACGTCGTTTGGATTCGGTGCGTAGCGGAAAAAGATGGCGGCGTCCGAGACTTCAAAACCGCCGCCGAAAAAGCGCTCGCTGGCCAGGTTCCAGGCCATGCGCCAGGCGTTCAGCCGGCCCAGCGCCGAATTGTCGGTCTGGTAATTGCCGATGGTATCCATGCGGTTGCTCCACCTGGCCGGCATGAACAACAGGAACAGCGGCGCCGCCAGCACGATAAAGCCGCCGACGGCGATTTTATTGCGGCTCTTGAGAAACATGAAGAACAGCATGGCGGCGATCGCCAGCAAGGCGCCGCGAGAATACGAACCGAGCGCCGCCAGCGCCGACAGCAATATGGTCGCCGTCATGCCGCGCCTCAGCCATGTTTGCGTGCTGTTTTGCTGCAGGTAATACATCAATGGGATCGTCATGATCAGCGCCAGCGCGATGGCGTTGTTGTCGGCGATGAAGCTGCCATCCGGTCCCCAGACCCGGTCCGAGCCGCCGCTCTTGATCGTGAAGATGCCGCCCTTGACGCCATAAAAGCCCAGCGACCCCACCAGCACCCAGATCAGCCGGTGCACGTCTTTCCTGGTACGAATGGCGATCAGCACGACAAAGGTCATCAGCATGATTTTCATCACCTTGTTCCACTGTGCCAGCGAGGCCTCGAACAGGAGCGCGAACGGCAGCGTCAGGTTCATCCACAGCACCAACAGCAGCAGGGTGATGCTGACCGGCGTCAGCGGCATGCTTTTCGGCCCTGGCGCCATCAGCAGGCTGGCCAGCGTGGTGACGGCGATGATCAGCGCAAACGGGAACTGGGTGGCGAAACCCCAGCCCTGGGTATGCGGATTCATCACGCTGACCCAGACCCACATCAGGGCCCCGGTAGCGGGGCTCTTCAGAATAAATGGCAGGGAGGAAAATATGATGGCCGTCAGTACGATATCGCGCATGGCTGGGATGACTTAAGGTCACAGGAAGGGAGTTTTGATCTCTGTCAACGGACGGATGAAACCGCTCAGTACACTGCCTTGCTTGGAACCTGGAAACTGTCGCGGGCTGGGCACCAGGTTTATCGAGATCCGTTGAAGCCTGGCAATCATAAAACAGAGGAGTAGGGCTCTTGTTGACCGTTCTCATGGCTACCTACAATGGCGCGGCCACTTTGCCCAGGGTCTTGCAGGCGTATTGCGCCTTGCAGCCGCCCGCGGATGGCTGGAAGTTGTTGATCGTCGATAACGGCAGCAGCGACGACAGCCGCGCCGTCATCGGCGCCTTCAGCGCCCGGCTGCCGCTGACATATCTGCATGAAGGCCGGCGCGGCAAGAACGCCGCGCTGAACACGGCCCTGGCCCATGCGCTGCAAGACGCCGATGCGCGCCTGTTCATCTTCAGCGACGACGATGCCGCGCCGGAGCCGGACTGGCTGCTGCGCCTGGCCGGCTGCGCCGACGCCCATCCCGATTACGCCGTGTTCGGCGGCACGATCGTGGCGCACTGGGCGCAAACGCCGCCGGCCTGGATAAGCCGCCTGGTGCCGCTGGGATTGACGTATGCGCTGACCGATCCTTCCCTGCCCGACGGACCGGTGTTTCCCGGCCTGGTATGGGGGGCCAACATGGCGCTGCGGCGCGAACCATTCGAGGCCGGCTACCGTTTCGACGAATCCATCGGTCCCAACGGCGGCGCGTATGCGATGGGCAGCGAAACCTCGATGACGCGGCGCCTGTTCAACGCCGGCTACCGCTCCTGGTTTTGCCCGGCGGCCCGGGTCAACCATTTCATCCGTCCGCAGCAGCTTCACACCGGGTATATATTGCAGCGCGCTCATCGCTTCGGACGCGGCAAGTTCCGCCAGGATATTCCCGGCATCTTTCCGACCTTGTTCCGGGTGCCGCGCTGGATGCTGCGGCGTTTCGCCATCGAACTGACGGGCGCGCTGCGGGCCTGGCTGGCCGGTCATAAGGAACAGTTCTTCCTGCGCCGCTGGGAACTGGCTTATTTATCGGGCCACTTTTACGAAGCCTGGTTCGGCGGCGCAAAACCGCCGCCGCGGGTGTTGATCACCAGTTATTCCGGCCAGTTGGGCGGCATGGAAATACGCATGGGCCAGGAAGCCCGCGTGCTGGCCGCCGCCGGTTATCGCGCGGCTCTGGCGACGCGGCGCTTTCCCGGCTTCGACGACTGGGCCGGCGGTTTGCGCGGCGGGCGCATCGATGTATCGGTATTCGAGCCGCCGTGTTTCTTTGAAGAATGG
>DASYLQ010000405.1:0-2824 GCA_036009485.1 Janthinobacterium sp. | reverse complement strand
CCGCCGTCAGGCCGCAGGGCCCCGCAGTCCAGCCGCACGGCGATGCCCAGGCGGCGCGGCCGCAGGACATGCCCGCCATGCCCGCGGCGGCGGCCGCTGCGCGCCCGGCCGAGCATCGTCAGGCGCCACATCCGGCCCCGCAACCCGGTCCGGCCGCGCATCCGGCGCCGGCCCCGCATCCGGCGCCCCAGCCGCATGCCGTAGCGGAAGCGCACCCCATGCCGCCGCCGCATGCCGCAGCGGAAGCGCACCCCATGCCGCCACCGCAGCCGCACCCGGTGCCCCGGCCCGAGCCGCAAGGCCATCCGGGAGCGCCGCACGAAGGCGGCCATCCGCCTCCAAATAAGGGCGAGCCGCAAAAACATGAGTAAGCCGCACAGTACAATTGCTGCGCAAAAACAAAAATATTCCCAATTCCTGTTATCGGGGCTTGATTTATCTTAGTATCACCGCAATTTGGAATTATCTTTAAGGAGCAAAACCATGTCTGGAAAATCCATGATTCGCGCAACCCTGCTGGCGACCGCGGTGATGTTCACCGCGCCTGTGTTTGCAGCGGACCCCACCATACAGCAAGTATATGCGGCCGCCGAGGCGGGCAAGTTCTCCGAAGCCCAGGCCATGATGGACCAGGTCTTGCGCGACCATCCAAACAGCGCCAAGGCGCATTTTGCCGAAGCCGAATTGCTGGCCAAGCAAGGCCGGATGAGCAATGCCGAAGCCGAACTGAATACCGCCGAGCGTCTGGCGCCCGGCTTGCCGTTCGCCAAGCCGGCCTCGGTGCAAAACCTGAAGGACCGCATCGCCGCCTCGCACGCGCCGGCGCGCACTTCTTCGTATGCGCCGCGCCAGGTCCAGCAAATCCAGCAGGCGCCTGCACCCAGTAGCGGCATGCCCTGGGGTTTGCTGATCGTCGCGCTGGTATTGATCGGCTTTATCGCGTTTGCCGTGCGTTTCATGGGACGCCGCAACACCCCGACTTATTCGCCTGGCGGCATGGGCAATTACGGCTCCGGCCCCGGCATGCAGCCGTATAGCCCCGGCGGCGTCGGCCCGGGCATGGGACCGGTCGGCGGTGGCGGCATCGGTGGCGGCGGTATCGGTTCCGGCATTGTCGGCGGCCTGGCGACGGGCGCGGCGATGGGCGCGGGGCTGGTGGCGGGCGAAGCGCTGATGCATCACTTCACCGACGGCAACCGCAATAACGAAACGGCGTATCAACCGCCGCCGCAGCAGAACAACGGCAATTACGTCCCCGACGATAATATGGGCGGCGACGATTTCGGCATCAACGACGATTCTTCGTGGGATGACAATTCCGGCGGCGGCGGCGGTGGCGACGACAGCTGGTGACAGGCTGCATAACAAACTGCTCATCCCTGAGCAAGAGCGCCGCCTCGTTTGAAGGGGTTTTGCATGACGCCAGGAAGCCTGCGCTTCCTGGCGTTTGCTTTTGAAGCATGGGCTTGATGCACCCATCACCCTTGCCGGAAGACCGTGTTGTCAGGCAAGATTGCGGGCGTATCCCACACCCGCATACCTGAACACGAGAACAAGGAAGTCATGAATACTCATTTTGCGCGCCGCGCCGCTGCCGCCTGCGCCGCCGCGGGCGTCGTCCTCGGCCTGCTGGGCGGCTGCGCCAGCCCTCCGGGCGACGCCGTCTCCGCCCTCGGGGCCAAGGCCAAGGTCGGGGCCAAGGCCGAGGCCAAGGCCGGGGCAAAACCGCTGCATTCGGTGGGCAGTCTGCGCTTCATCGGCGAACAGCGCATCGCCCTCAAGCAGTTATTCCAGGACACCACGGTGGGCGGCTTGTCGGGCATCGACTACGATCCGAAAAGCGCTGCCTGGGTCATCGAAAGCGACGACCGCTCGGCCCTCAATCCAGCCCGGTTTTATACGGCGCGCCTGGTGTTCGACGAAAAGAACTTCAGCTCGGTGACGCTGACCGGCGTGAACTTTTTCCAGCAGGCCGACGGCAGCAATTATCCCGACATCGCCCGGTTCAACGCCCGCGGCGGCGAAGTGGCGGATATCGAGACGATCCGCATCGATCCGCTCGACGGCAGCATCTGGTATGGCAGCGAAGGCGACCGCAAGCGCAATCTGAATCCCTTCGTCAAGCACGCCGGCCGCGACGGCGCTTATATCAGCACCTTGCCGGTGCCGGCCATGTTCAAGGTCTGGTCCGACAAGGAATTGGGCGCGCGCGACAATATGAGTTTCGAAGGCTTGAGTTTCGCGCCGGACGGCAAGTCGCTGTGGATAGGCATGGAAACCGCGCTATACCAGGATGGCCCGATTTCCAGTCCCGCCGGCGGCTCGGTGGCGCGCATGACGCATCTGGACCGCAGCGGCAAGGTGCTGGGCCAGTTCGCCTATCCGGTCGAGGCGATCCCCGCCGCGCCCGCGCCGGGCAAGTTCGCCGACAATGGCGTATCCGAAATCCTGGCGATCAGCGACCACCAGCTGTTCGCCATCGAGCGTTCCGGCGTCGAGGGCGCCGACGGCACGTTCAAGAACTATGTGCGGCTGTATGAGATGGATGTCGGCGACGCCACCGACGTGCGCAATATCGCGTCGCTGAAAGGCGCCAACTACGTTCCGGCCCGCAAGCGCCTGGTGCTGAACCTGAATACCCTGGGTTTGCCGAAGGTCGACAACCTGGAAGGCATCGCCTGGGGGCCGAAACTGCCGAACGGGCATGACAGCCTGATCATGGTTTCGGACGATAATTTCAACCGCACGCAGGTGACGCAATTCCTGCTCTTCGACGTCCAGCCGCAATAAGAGGGCGTCTGACCAGCCGGGGATTGCGCTACCT
>DASYLQ010000404.1:0-3506 GCA_036009485.1 Janthinobacterium sp. | reverse complement strand
ATGGAAGCTCCCGCATTTTAAGGGCGTTCTAATAGACGTGCCCGGATGGCCCCTCGATAATCAAAGTGCTTGAGCCGGGGAATAGCTAAGCCCGGCCAGCGTTTGCTTTTATAACTTCTTGAAAGAATAATGATGCGATTTAACCGAAAAATGATGCTGCCCCTGACCGTTGGCGCATCCCTGGCCTTGCTGGCGTCCAGTGCCTTTGCCATGGGTCCGACCGGGACCAAGGCCGATTATGGGTTTGCCGCCGCGCCGGGATCCGCCGATGGCGAGATCACCGTGACGCCGCAGACGAAATGGGTGAATGTCGATGACGGTCAAACCGTGAAATTCTCCGTCGACAATAAAACCTTCACCTGGCATTTTTCGACCTTTCAAAATCCACCGGTGCTGAATTTGTCGGTCATTGCCCCGTCGGACGTTAACGTCGGCAATGTGAAGGTATATATCGCACCGGATCCCTTGTACCTGAATTGACGCAATGCGGCGCCTGCGCGGGAAGGAAAACCGGGCCTGCCTTATAATGGACGGTCCCGGCAGCGCCGCCAACCGTGGCGGCGGCCCGCAAATGCTGATTCCGCCATGTCCACATCCCGCCTCGAAGCGGCGCTGATCCGCCATCTCGGCCGCGCCGAATACGAACCGACATTCGCCGCCATGCGCGCCTTCACCGACGCGCGCACGCCGGACACGCCGGACGAACTGTGGATTGTCGAGCATCCGCCCGTCTTCACGCTCGGCCTCGGCGCTGATCGCGGCCACCTGCTTTCCGGCGGCGCGGTGCCGCAACACGGCATCCCCATCATCCAGACCGACCGCGGCGGCGAAGTGACTTACCACGGCCCGGGTCAGGTGGTGATCTACCTGCTGATGGACCTGCGCCGCAACAAGCCGGGTGGCAAGTTGTACGCCCGCCAGTTCGTCGCCAAAATCGAGCAAGCCATCATCAATGTACTGGCGGCGTATAATCTGGCCGGCGCGCGCATCGAAGGCGCTCCCGGCATTTACATCGCCGCCGGCCCGCGCCAGGGCGCCAAGATCGCCGCGCTGGGCTTGAAGGTGCGCGGCAACGGCTGCACTTACCATGGTTTGTCGCTGAACGTGGCGATGGACCTGGCGCCGTTTTCATGGATTAACCCCTGCGGCTATTCCGGCCTGCAGACGGTGGACATGCAGACCATGGGCGCCGACGTGCCGCTGGCCGAGGTGCAACTGGCGCTGGCGCGCGAGCTGGCCGCGCTGCTGGAAGTGGATGCCGCCGCGGCGGATGCCACAGCGGCGGCCTGAGCGGGGCAAGAGCGAGTCAATTGCATTACAATCAAGCTTCAGTAATCCAGCCTGGCCAGTGCAGTAATTTAACCAGGCTTAACCAAGCCCTTCCGGGTATGCCGCCATATGACTTCTGAGACCAGCACCGCCATCGCCCCCGCCTACAATCCGAGCGACAAGCAAAAAGGCGCCAGCAAGACTGCGCGCATCCCCATCAAGATCGTGCCGATCGAGCAGGTCGAGCGCCTGAAAAAGCCGGACTGGATCCGCGTCAAGGCCGCCTCGGCCTCGACCCGCTTCTACGAGATCAAGGATATCCTGCGCGAGAACAAGCTGGTCACCGTGTGCGAGGAAGCCAGTTGCCCGAACATCGGCGAATGCTTCGGCAAGGGCACGGCGACCTTCATGATCATGGGCGACAAGTGCACCCGCCGCTGCCCGTTCTGCGACGTCGGCCATGGCCGCCCCGATCCGCTCGATGCCGAGGAGCCGGCCAACCTGTCGAAGACCATCGCCAAGCTGCGCCTGAGCTATGTCGTCATCACCTCGGTCGACCGCGACGACTTGCGCGACGGCGGCGCCGGCCATTTCGTCGAGTGCATCCGCCAGACCCGCGCGCTGTCGCCGCGCACCCGCATCGAAGTGCTGGTGCCGGACTTCCGCGGCCGCCTGGAAAAGGCGCTGGCGATCTTCAAGGATGGCTTGCCGGACGTGATGAACCACAACCTGGAAACCGTGCCGCGCCTGTACAAGGAAGCGCGCCCGGGCGCCGATTACAAGCATTCGCTGGAACTGCTGCGCGATTTCAAGGCGCTGTATCCGGAAGCGGTGACCAAGTCCGGCATCATGGTCGGCCTGGGCGAGACCGACGAGGAAATCCTGCAAGTGATGCGCGACATGCGCGAACACAAGGTCGAAATGCTGACCATCGGCCAGTACCTGGCGCCGTCGAATTCGCATCTGCCGGTGCGCCGCTACGTGCATCCAGACGTCTTCAAGATGTTCGAGGAAGAAGCCTACAAGATGGGCTTCACCCACGCCGCCGTCGGCGCGATGGTGCGTAGCTCCTATCATGCCGATGAACAGGCACACAATGCTGGCGTGGGTGTGAACGATCAGTAGTTGCTGAGACAATCCAGAGTTTGGTGAGACAATTTCAGAAGTTGATGAGCCAATTTATGGTGGTTATGCAGTATTGAATCATAAAAGTCATTCATAAACAAAGAGTTGCCTTCTATCTCAGCTCTTGCCAAAGGCGAAAATTCTTGGCGAATAGATTGGTTCGGAGATCTGGCTTTCCCGAACCGTCTGTTTCGCCGGGCTCAGCCCTCGCTGCTCGTTCACCTCTCCAAGGTCATCGATAGCAGTTTTCATCACGATCCTTCTGATCGAGCTGTGACATGATGCACCCAAGCGACATGAAACTCGTGGCAGCAGCCGGTCTGACGGTCGCGGTCTTCTGTGCCCTGCGTCCCGGCATAGCGAGGGCAGAGCAACGCATCGTCTGCCCGGTGTCGACTCTTCCGCTGGAAGCCGCAGCGCCGATCCTCGGCCCGGTGGAGGGGCCGTTGCCGGGCATGAAAAAGCGATGAAAGCCCCGGTTTGTCTCACGAACTGATGATCGTTCACAGTGGAAATGCACGTGCAGTAAAAATAACGATGACTGTCCACATCGAAGCATCCTGGAAGGAGCAGTTGCAGGGCGAATTCGACCAGCCTTACTGGGCAGACCTGGCGGCCTTCGTCAGGGCCGAATACGCCGCCGGACGCTGCTTCCCGCAGGGGAAAAACATCTTCCGCGCCTTTGACCTGACACCGTTCAACGAGGTCAAGGTGGTCATCCTCGGCCAGGATCCTTACCATACGCCGGGGGCGGCGATGGGCTTTTGCTTTTCTATCCCCGATGGAAACCGGCCGCAACCGAGCTTGCAGAATATTTTCAAGGAAATCGAGAGCGATCTGGGCGTCGTGCGCAGGCAAACGGACTTGTCGGATTGGGCCGCGCAGGGCGTCTTCCTGCTCAACAGCGTGTTGACGGTGAAGGCGCATGAAGCCGGGTCGCATGCGGGCAAAGGCTGGGAACGCTTCACCGACAGCGCGATCAAGCGCCTGTCGGACGAACGCGAGAATCTGGTGTTCATCCTCTGGGGCAGTTATGCGATCGCCAAGAAGGCCCTGATCGACACCAGCAAGCACCTCGCGATCACGTCGCCGCATCCATCGCCATTGTCGGC
>DASYLQ010000403.1:0-5406 GCA_036009485.1 Janthinobacterium sp. | reverse complement strand
TAATGGTTGCCATCTGTAGTGAGCGATCTGCTATGAGCGATTAATTCGGGAAAAAAGCCGGGAGAAAATCAAGGGATTCCCTCAAGTCCGTTCGCCGCGGCGGCGGTAGGTATCGAGCACCACGGCGGCGACGATGACCAGGCCGGTGACGATGCGCTTCATCGGTTCGCTGACGCCGATCTGCGCCAGGCCCGCTTCCAGCACCGAGATGATCAGCACGCCGATGAAGGTGCTGACGGCCGAGCCGCGCCCGCCCATCAGGCTGGTGCCGCCGATCACCACGGCGGCGATCACCTGCAACTCCATGCCGACGCCGCCGTTCGGGTCGGCCGCTTCCAGGCGCGACACCTGGAACAGCGCGCCGATGCCGGACAGCAGCCCCATCAGGGCGAACACCAGCACCTTGCCGGGGCGCGGATCGATGCCCGACAGGCGCACCGCTTCTTCATTGGTGCCGATGCCTATCCACTGGCGCCCGAGCACGGTGCGGGTCAGCACCAGCTGGCCGGCGACGACGACGGCGATCGCCGCAAGGAAGGCTGGCGACATGCCCAGCACGATCGGCGAGCTGATCGCCGCGACGGCGCTGCCGATGTATTCGGTGCGCGAATTGGTGACCTGGTATGCCAGGCCGCGCGCCATTTCCAGCACGCCCAGCGAAACGATAAAGGAGGGAATGCGCCAGCCGACCGAGATCAGGCCGGTGGTCATGCCGCACAGGCTGCCGACCAGCAGGCCCAGCAGGCTGCCGGCCCACACCGGCCAGCCCCAGTGCACGGTCGCCAGCGACAGCACGGAAGCGGCCAGCGCCATCACCGAGCCGACCGACAGGTCGATGCCGCCGATGATCAACACGAAAGTCATGCCGACCGCCATCACGACCAGGGTCGGGATATCGTTCGACAGCGTGCTGAGGGTGGCCAGGGTAAAGAAGTTTTCGCTGGCAAAAGAAAACAGCAAGCACATCAGGATCAGGGTAATGATCAGGCCGGCGTAATTCCTGGCGGCGGCGATACGCCGTTGCAAATAGGATATGGGCAAGGACATCGGCATCTTTCCGGCGGCGTTCAGGCCGCTGCGGCGGGGGTTGAAGACAGGTAGCCGCTGAAGGCGGCGCCGAGCAAGGCGTCCTGGCTCCAGGCGCCGCGCTCGAAGGTGTCGGCGATGCGGCCGGCGCTCATGACGGCGATGCGGTCGCAGATCAGCATCAGTTCGCGCAAGTCGCTCGACACGATGACCAGGCCCTTGCCTTGGCGCGCCAGGTCGGCCAGCACCTGGTAGATGTCGAACTTGGCGCCGATATCGATGCCGCGGGTCGGCTCGTCGAACAGCATCACCGGGCAATCGCGGTATAACCAGCGCGCGATGACGACTTTTTGCTGGTTGCCGCCGGACAGCTCGGTTGCGGCCTGGGCGCTGTTGCGCGAGCGGATGCCGAGGCGCCGGATGTAGTCGTCGGCCACCGCCGCTTCGGCCTCGCCGTCGAGCCAGCCGCCGCTGTTGACCGAGGCCAGCGAGGCCAGCGTCGTGTTCACGGCGATCGACTGGCGCAGCAGCAAGCCCTGGCCCTTGCGGTCTTCGGTGATCATGGCGATGCCGGCCTTGACGGCGGCCTTGGGCGAGTCGATCACGGTCGGGGTGTCGCTGTCGCCGAAATAGACGCCGCCCTGGTCGGCCTTGTCGGCGCCGAAAATCAGGCGCAGCAATTCGGTGCGGCCCGAGCCGATCAAGCCGGCGATGCCGAGGATTTCGCCGGCGCGCAAATCGAAGGAGACCGGTTTCACGCTGCCCTTGCGGCCCAGTTCGCGCACGCGCAGCAGGGGCGCGCCCAGGGTGCGGCCGCCGAGGTCGACGCCGGCGTCGGCGGCGCGCCCGACCATCAGGCGCACCAGGTCGGAACTGCTATGGTCGGCGATATCGTCGTCGCACACCAGTTCGCCATCGCGCAAGACGGCGATGCGGTCGGCGACGCGCTTCAATTCTTCCAGGCGGTGCGAAATATAGACGATCGCCACGCCCCGGGCTTTCAGGCGCTCGATCTGCAGGAACAGCAACTCGACTTCGCGATGGGTCAGCATGGCGGTCGGCTCGTCCAGGATCAGCAGACGGCATTCGCCGATCAGGTTGCGGGCGATCTCGATCATTTGCTGGTAGCCGATGCCGAGCCGGCCAACCGGTGTCCAGGGATCGAGTTCGTTCAAGCCGACCTTGTCCATCTGCACGCGGGCCTCGCGCTCGAGGCGGCCGCGATCTATCCAGCCGAAACGGTGCGGCAGGTTTTTCAGGTACAGGTTTTCGGCGATCGACAGCGTCGGGATCAGGTTCAGCTCCTGCATCACCATGCGGATGCCGAGCGCCTCGGCCTCGTTGCGCGAATCCGGCAAATAGGGCTGGCCATCGAGCTTCATGGTCCCGCTGCTCGCTTGTTCCAGGCCGCAGATAATCTTCGACAGCGTGCTCTTGCCGGCGCCATTTTCGCCGGTCAGCGCCAGCACCTGGCCGGGAAAAATCTGCAGCGCAACGCCGCTCAGCACAGGGCCGACATAATTCTTGCCGACATTCTCGAGCGCCAGCAGCACGCCTTGAGGGGCGACGGTCGGATCAACGGTCATAGGATCCCCATGGGGAAGGAGGGATAGGCGGAATCGGTAAGCGGCGTAGCCGGATTCCCGCCCGCGCAAAACGGCGCTCCACTGATCCTCAGGCCTTGCCGCCCTTGGTCACCAGCTCGACCTTGGTTTCGATCATGCCGCTCATGGCCGCCTGGGTTTTCTTCTCGGCCAGCGCCTTGAGCACGGTCTCGATGCCAAACACCGCTTGCTGCGAACCGAACTGGTCGGCGGTCGCCAGCACGCGGCCATCGGCCAGCATCGGCTTGATCGCATTGATGTTGTCGTATCCAACCACGAGCACTTTGCCGGTCTTGCCGGCGGCCTTGATCGCCGACACGGCGCCGATGGCCATATTGTCATTGCCGCACAACAGGGCCTTGATATTCGGATTCGCATTCAGCATGGCGGCGGCGACGCTATTGCCCGGCGCTATTTCCCACTGGCCCGACTGGACCCCGATCACCTTGGCGCCGGCGGCGTTCATCGCATCCTGGAAGCCCAGCGTGCGCTGCTGCGCATTGAAGGTGGTCGAGACGCCTTCGATGATGCCGACCTGGTCGCCCGACTTGATTTGCTTGCCGAGGTAATCGCCGACCAGTTTCGCGCCCTTGCGGTTGTCCGGGCCGACAAACGGCACGGTGTAGCCTTTTTCCTTCAGCGCGGCCTCGTCCAGCTTGTTATCGATATTGACCACGATGATGCCGGCGTCGACGGCTTTCTTCAGCACCGGCACCAGCGCCTTCGAATCGGCGGGGGCGATGACCAGCGCGTTGACGTGCGACACGATCATTTGTTCGACCAGCTTGATCTGGCCGGCGGTGTCGGTTTCATCCTTGATGCCGTTGGCGATCAGCTCGTATTTGGCGGCGTTGGCTTTTTGATGCGCCTTGGCGCCGTTTTCCATGGTCAGGAAAAACTCGTTGGCCAGCGACTTCATGATCAGCGCGACCTTCGGCTTGGCCGGCGTCTGGGCCATCGCAGGCAGGCCGGGCAAGGTGCACACCAGCACGGCGGCGGCGATTATTTTCACGCGGTTACGGATCTTCATTCACGTCTCCAATATAGTTTTAAGCACATCTGATGGGTACTTTTAACCGCGCAAACGTTTGCGGCTACTAAATAATAGCACCAGATTGGAGAAAAAAATGCAAGTGAAGATTTTTTTATTATCGAGAACGCAAGGACTGCGGTTCGGCCAGCGCTGCCGATTCAGCGGGACAAGGCGCCGGCGTCCAGCGCGCATAATTCTTCGCGCCGCGCCCGCAAGCGTTATTCAACCGGCGCGATCCGGCGCCGCTCCGCGCCGGCGTCCACGGCGCCAGGCCCAATTCACGCAGCGGCAATGGCGCCGATACGCCGGGCTGCGCCGCGTCGGGTGTGGGCAGGCGCGCATAGTCGCGGGCGCGGTGCAGCACCAGCGGCGTCCACGACTCTTGCGGGATCAGCAACAGGCTGGCGCCGCGCACCTTCTCGCCCAGGGCGCTACGGCTGCTCCACACCGTGTACGGAATCGCCAGCAGCAGCGGCAGGCATATCGGGCTCAGCCAGAGCAACAGGACTGGATGCGTCAGCGACAGCGCGGCGGCGATCAGCAGCACGGCGATGCCGCTGCTGGAGAAGCGCTTCGCCGCTTCGCGCCACGGCACGTCGACGGCGTCGCGCGGCGGCGATTTCCAGTCCAGCTTCCAGCCGGTCAGCGCGACGCCGACAAACAGCGTGTGCGCCACCATGCGCAGCGGCGCCTGCAAGCTCGACAGGCCGGCTTCCAGCATTGCGCTCTTGAGCAACTTGGCCGCGCCGCCATAAAAGCGCCGCTCGCCCTTCATCAACACCGCCAGCACGCCCAGCAGGCGCGGCAAGGCCAGCATGCACAGCGTGGCGGCCCACAAGCCGCCGACGCCGCCGCCCAGTGCGCCATGCGGCGTCAACAACACATTGCCGCCCGCCAGGCTGAGGAAGGCGCCGAGCACCACGTAAGCCAGCCACAGCGGTGCCGACAGATAAGCCAGGGCGCCGGTCAGCAGCATGCCGCGGTGCACCGCGTGCAAGCCGGGTTCGGCGATCAGGCGGGCGTTTTGCAGGTTGCCCTGGCACCAGCGGCGGTCGCGCTGCAATTCCGCCAGGATGTCCGGCGGTTGCTGTTCATAACTGCCGCCCAGGTCCGGCACCAGCCATACATGGTAGCCGGCGCGGCGCATCAGCGCGGCTTCGACAAAATCATGCGACAGGATATCGCCGCTCAAGCCGCCCTGGCCAGGCAGCCGCGCCAAGCCGCAATGACGCATGAAAGGTTCGACGCGGATGATGGCGTTATGCCCCCAGTAATGGGCTTCGCCCAGTTGCCAGTACTGCATGCCGGCGGTGAACAGCCGGCCCGTGACGCGCGCGGCGAATTGCTGGGCCCGCGCATGCACGGCGCCGTGGCCGCAGGCTTGCGGCGCGGTTTGCAAGATGCCGGCGCTCGGATGGTTTTCCATCAGGCGCACCAGGGTCACCAGGCAATCGCCGCTCATGACGCTGTCGGCGTCGAGCACCACCATATAGCGGTAGTTGCGGCCCCAGCGGCGGCAGAAATCGGCCACGTTGCCGGCCTTGCGCTTGCGGCGCAGCTGGCGCCAGCGGTAATGGATGCGTGCGCTGCCGAGCTTGGCCCGCAGTTCGGACCAGGCCGCCAGCTCGGCGGCGCGGATGGCGGGATCGCTGGTATCCGACAGGATGTACACGTCGAATACGGCATCGGCCCCCGTCGTCGCCAGCGACTCGCAAGTCGCGCGCAAGCCGGCGAACACCGTGC
>DASYLQ010000402.1:0-1870 GCA_036009485.1 Janthinobacterium sp. | reverse complement strand
GGATACTGCTGAAGAATATCCGCGATTATTTTGCCAGGCGCGACTTGTTCCGGCTGCAGCGCGGCTTCTTGCGCGACAGTTATTGGCTGGTCGCCAGCCTCGAGGCCGACCTGGCGCTGGCGCGCCACCTGCGCGGGGCGGCCGGGTTTTGCCGGGTCGGCGCCGGCGCGGCCGCCGACCCGGAGCAGGAAAACCGCAGCATTGTTTTCGAGCAAGTGGTGCATCCGCTGCTGGCCGGCGCGGCGCCGCTGTCGCTGGCCTTGCGCGGCAAGGGCGCCTTCATCTCCGGCCAGAACGGCATCGGCAAGAGCACGCTGCTGCGCACGGTCGGCCTGAACCTGATCGCCGCGCGCGCCTTCGGGTTTTGTTATGCCCGTTCGGCCAGCGTGCCGCTGCTGCCGGTGTATTCCAGCATGCAGGGCGAAGACTCGCTGGCCGGCGGCGAAAGCCTGTACCTGGCCGAACTGAGGCGGGCCCGGGAATTGCTGGCGCTGGCCGAGGCGGGTCCGGCGCTGTTCATCATCGACGAGATTTTCCGCGGCACCAATCACCTGGAATCGATTTCAGCCGCCGCCGCGGTGCTGCATACGCTGGCCGCCTCGGGACTGGTGGTCGTCTCCTCGCATAACCTGGTGCTGGCCGCGCTGCTGGAAGACAGCTTGACGCCGCTGTGCGTCGGCGCGGCGGATGAGGAAGAGGCGCCGGGGCGGCTGGCATTGCGCCCCGGCGTGCTGGCCCGCACCAATGGCATCGCCTTGCTGGGGGAGCGCGGCTTCGGCGCCGCGCTCGAGGCCAAGGCCGGCAAGGTGTTCGACTGGCTCAGCGCCTATCTGGCGCATCCGGCCGAGTGCGGCCATGTGCTGGGCGCCCCTGCGGCTGCGCCGGCCCCGGCCGAGCCGCCTATTTATCCTGCTTGAGCGGCTTGTTCTTGTCGATGACTTCGCGGCAATCGCCCTTGATGACGGCGTTGTCGTAATTGGTCCAGCCATAGCTGTCGACATAGCGCTTGTGCTGCTTGAACCGGCTGCTCATGAAGCTCCATTCGAGGCGCTCGCCGGGGTAATGGATATCGCTCATGTCGAGCAGGCTATGGAAGACATTTTCCGTCGCCAGCCGCGCCTTGCGGTGCCGCAGCAGCTGGGCCACCTTGTCCGGGTAGCGCTCCAGGTACTGGTCCGAATACCAGACCAGGCCCGGAATATGGAACTCGAACTGGGTGTTATGGCCGTGGAAGGCCAGCTTGCAAGTGCCGTCGTACAAGGTCTGGCCATGGTCGGACACGTACATCAGCGAGGTCAGCTCGTGCGATTCCTTCAGCGCGGCGATCACGTGTTCCAGGAACCAGTCGGTGTACAGGATCGAACTGTCGTAGCTGTTGTTGAGCTGCGGCTTGATCCCGGTATCGGTGTAGTTCGGCTTGTCGACGCCGAACAGCGAGGGCTGCCATTTGTCGAACGATTGCGGATAGCGCTGGCTATAGTTCCAGTGGCTGCCCAGCGTGTGCAGCACGATCAGCTTTTTCGGCGCCGGATCGGCCAGGGCGTTTTTCAGCGGCTCGAACAGGATCTGGTCGAAATTGGACGTGGTGTTGAAGCCGCCCAGGTTGAGGAACTCGACCACGTCGGCTTCCTTGGCGAACACCGACACCGGCGTGTCGAACTGGCCGAAGGACATCTGGTTCGACAGCCAGTAAGTCTTGAAGCCGGCTTCCTTGTAGGCGGTGAGGAAGGATTTTTCGGCAAAGCCGTCGGTCAGGCTTTGCGTGGCCGGCTTGCGCGAGACGATCACCGGCACCGACAGGCGCGTCGCCGATACCGAGGTGATCAGGTCGGGGAAGGTGACCAGGTTGCTTTCCTGCTTGAGCAGGGGA
>DASYLQ010000401.1:0-2953 GCA_036009485.1 Janthinobacterium sp. | reverse complement strand
CACAGGCGGCGTCGGCCTGGTCGGCGCGGGCCAGCCAGGATGCCGGCGCCATGCCCTCGGCCTGCAGCGGCGTGCCCGGCGCCGCGCCCTGGCCGCAGATCTCGCTGCGCAGCCCCGCCTGCGGCATCGCATCGCCGAATTGCCACAGCAGCTTGGCGGCGGCGCCGGCGGCCGCCCGGTCCAGCACCTCTTGCCACCAGAGTCCCAGCGCCTGCGGCGCCGCGATCGCATAGCGGTGCCAGTCGGCCACGCCGAGCCAGACGATGCGGCCTTGTTGCCAGTCGCGCTGCCACAACCAGGGCTGTTGCCGGCTGTCGGCGGCCAGCACGCGCCAAGCGCCGTCGCCGGCGTCCGGAGACGGCGCCGCCGTCAGCGCCAGCGTGCCAAGCGCCCGGGTCTCGTCCTTGCCGGGAAAATGCAGGCGCAAGCCGGTTTCGCGGACCCAGACGCCGCTGTCGGCCGCATTCCCGGCCAGCACCAGCAGCGGCAGGCCAGCGCCTACCCGCGCCAGCAAGGCGCTACGCGCAGCGCCCGGCAAATGCTCGATATACGCGGCGTCGGCGATGACGGCATTCGGCGCGGCCAGCGGCGCGCGCGCTCTCTGGCTGCGCGTCAGCGCCTTGCCCAGCGTGACTTGGGCGTCGACGATGGCGCCGCCGTCGGCCAGCAGCCGCTCCAGCGCGCGGCCGTCGAAGGACGGCGCGTCCAGCCGCTCCTGCAATTGCAGCGGCGCGGCGGCCGTCACCCGCAGCGGCAGCGGGCCCGAGGCGACGGTCTTGCCGGCGCCGTCCAGCAGGCGCGCCTGCAGCAGCATCGTCTCGGCCACCGGCGGCAGCCATTGCAGCGACAGCGAAGCCGCGCCGCCGGCGGGAACGGCGGCGCTTTCGGCGATCACCTGGCGGTTTTCCGCCAGCAGTTGCAGGCGCCGGCCGGTCCAGCTTTTCGCCTGGTCCGCAGGGCCGCGCAAGGTCAGCGTGAACAGGCGGCCCAGCGCCAGCTCACGCGGGAAATCCAGCCACAGCAAGGGCGCCGCCGGCGCCTGCCAGCGCAATGGCCGCGCCGGCAAATCGCGCAGTTGCGCATCGTCCAGGCCATCGCCCAGCAGCGTCACCGAAGCGGCGCGCGTCCACGCTTCTCGCAACGCCGCCGCGCCCCCCGGGGACGCCTGGACACGCGCGTCGATTACCCGGCCGGATGCTGCCGGCGCCGCCGCGGCGCCGTCCGTGACAACGGTCAGGCCGGCCGCTGGCCGTCCCGGCAGCGGTATGCCGTTTTGCCAGCCGGCCAAGGCCAGCGCCGCCAGCAAGGCCAGCGCGGCGTCGCTCCAGCGCCGCCGCCGCGCGTACAGCGCAAAACTCACCACGCCTCCAAGCAAGGCCAGCACGCTGGCGATCATGGCCGCTCCTTGCCATGCCAGGCCTGGCGGAACTGGCTGTCGGCCTGGGTGCGCGCCTGCAGCAGCACAGGCGCATCGCCGGCGGCGCCGCGCAGCCAGGCGCCCAGCACGGCGCGGCAGGCGGCGCAGCCATCGGCCACGTCCTGCACCGCGCGCTGCGCCGCCAGCCTCTGTTCCTCATTGACTATATGCGCGATGCTGGCGCGCGCCTGCGCGCTCCATAGCGCCGGCAAGGGGCCGTCCGACGCCAGCGCCTGGATCAGCTCGCACAACTCGGGCGCCACGCCTTCGCCGGGCTGCTCTTGTTCGCGCTTGTAGCTGGCGGCGCCGGCCAGGTCGCCGCTCATGCGTTTTTCCTCCTTCAGCGCCGGCGGCACGAAGGCGGTGCGGTGCAGATAGATGCGATCGGCCTGCTGCAGTTCCTTGATCGCCGCCAGCGCCTTGTATTCGCCGGGCAGGGCCGCGTTCGGGGCGATCGCGCGCAGCGATTTTTCGGCGTCCCACATCGCCATCAGCGCACGCCGCAGGATGGCCTTGGTGGCGGCGTCGAACAGGGTGGCGTTCTCGGCCTGGTCGTGCGAATGGCCGAATTCGGCGATCATGTCGTGCTCCGTACCATGGGCTTCCTGGCCGCCGTGGTCATGCTCTTCATGGTGATGCCCGGCGCCGAACAGGCTGGATTCTTCGCCGAGGAACTGACCGTAGCGCAGCCGCAGATGGGCCTGGTCGGTGGCGATCGCCTCGCTGCGCTCGCGCAGCGTCCCGGCACTCATCTTCGGCCCGGTCTTCATGTCGGCCACCAGTTGCTCGGTGTCGATGATGACCTGGCGCTGGCTGCGCAGGTTTTCCGGCTTGACCAGGGTCGGCTGGGCCGAGGCGTCCAGGTCTTCCGCCTCCGGCCCGGGCAGGCGCAGCGTGTAGGTCGGCGATTGCGTGGTGTGCGGATGGGCCGGCGCGTTGTCGCTGGCGCGGACGAAGAAATACAGCTCGTCGCCGGGCTCCATGCCCAGTTCGGCCAGGGTCCAGCGCTTGCTCCAGTTGCGCAAATGCGGATCGGGCGACGGCGGCAGCGGCATTTCGCGGTCGCTGAAGCGGATGTTTTCGCCGCTGCCGCGCGCCAGGGTCAGGTGCAGGGTGGCGTTGGCGACCGCGTAATCGTCGCGCGCCGACACCGACAGCTCGACGCTTTTGGTTTCCGGCGTCAGCGTCTGCAGCAATTCCCTGGGTGCCAGCACAGTGATCTGCGGCGCCTGGTCGGGCATCACCCGCAGCGTGTAGCGCAGGCCGGACTGGCCGGCGGCGCCGCTGCGCCAGCGCCAGAACAGCGATTCAGCGGCATGCCACACGGCGCATTCCTGGCCGGCCTTCAGCGTCTGGCCGTCGCTCAGCTCGATGCTGATGTCCTGCGCCGCAGGACCGGCAGCGGCACCGGCGGCATCCTTCCTGCACCAGCGTACCTCGCTGTATTCCGGCACCGAGATATCCCGCGCGGCGCTCTCGAAAGACGCCGCGCCGGTATACGCCGGCGGCGTCACGCGCAGCACGATGCCGGCGGCG
>DASYLQ010000400.1:0-9113 GCA_036009485.1 Janthinobacterium sp. | reverse complement strand
TGGGCCTGGCCGTCGACCACGGCGGGTTCGGTGAAGTTACAGTTCAGGTAAGCGACCGGGGTTTGCAGCTTGTCGCCGCCCAGCAGGCGACGACCGCGCGCATCGTCCATCCAGGCACCGCCACGCTTGCCGCTGCGGGCGTACAGGTCGAGATAGAACTGGCCGACCAGTTCGCCGTCTTTTTCAAGGCGGTAAAAACGCACGTCCGGATGCCAGACCGCCGCCGTGTCGGCCGTGATCGACACCGAGAACAGCTCTTGCACCAGGCGGAACAGGCCGGCGATGACTTTCGGCTCCTGGAAGTATTGTTTGACGTCTTGCTCCGAGAACGCGTAACGCTGTTCGCGCAGCTTTTCCGACGCATACGCGACGTCCCAGGCTTCCAGCGGCGCTATGCCCAGTTCTTCCCTGGCGAAGGCGCGCAGTTCGGCCAAGTCTTGTTCGGCATATGGCCGGGCGCGTTTCGCCAAGTCTTCCAGGAAACCGATCACCTGTTCGGGATCGCTGGCCATTTTTGATACCAGGGACACTTCGGCATAGTTTTTATATGCCAGCAGCCTGGCTTCTTCGTCGCGCAACTTCAGCAGAGTGGTGATGTTTTGCGTATTGTCCCATTCCTCCGCCTGGCTGAACGCGGCGCCCAGTTCGGATGCCTTGGTGGCGTTGGCGCGGTAAATGGTTTCGCGCAGCGCGCGCTTGTCGGCAAATTGCAGCAGCGGAAAATAGGAGGGGAAATGCAGGCTGAACTGGTAACCGTTCTTGCCATCCTTTTCGGCGGCGGCGCGGGCCGCCTGCCTGACGTCGTCCGGCAAACCGGCCAGGTCGGCTTCATTGTCGACCAGCAGCTTGTAGTCATTGGTGGCGTCGAGCACGTTTTCGGAAAAGCGCGTCGATACGGCGGCGTGCTCTTCCTGGATGTCGGCGAAGCGCGCCTTTTTATCCTCGGGCAGCTCGGCGCCGCCAAGGCGGAAATCGCGGATGGCGTTGTCGACGATGCGCTGGCGCGCGGCGGCATAGCCGGCGAACGCGGGCCCGGCCTTGAGCGCCTTGTACTTGCCGAACATCGCCTCGTTCTGCGATAGCTCGGTCCAGAATTCAGTCACCTTGGGCTGGTTTTCGTTGTAGGCGGCGCGCAATTCCGGCGTGTCGGCCACGCTGTTCAAGTGGCTGACGATGCCCCAGGCGCGGCCCAGCAATTCGGTGGCGTCGTCCAGCGGGACGACGAAATTTTCCCAGCTGACCCGGGCGTCGTCGGCCTGCGCTTCCAGTGCCGCCACGACGGCGCGGCTTTGCCGCAGCAGCGTATCGATGGCCGGCGTGACGTGTTCCGGCCGGAGGGCGTCGAAACGCGGCAGGTCGGAAAAATCCAGCAGGGGATTGTCAATATTTAAAGTAGTCATTTAGCTTTCCATTCAGTTTGCCGCGCGGCGCAGGATCAAATCCGCTGCGCCGCTTCGACAGTGTTCATCAACAGCATCGTGATCGTCATCGGTCCGACCCCGCCCGGCACCGGCGTGATGTGCGAGGCGATTTCCTGGACCGCGGCAAAATCGACGTCGCCGCACAGTTTGCCCTTATCGTCGCGGTTCATGCCGACGTCGATGACGATCGCCCCCGGCCGCACCATGTCGGCGGTCAGCGTGTTGCGCCGGCCGACGGCGGCCACGACGATATCCGCAGCGCGGGTATGCTGGGCCAGGTCCGGCGTTGCGCTATGGCAGATGGTCACGGTGGCGTTGGCTTGCAAGAGCAGCAGCGCCATCGGCTTGCCGACCGTGTTGCTGCGGCCTATCACCACGGCATGCTTGCCGCGCAAGTCGACGCCGGTGCTTTCAATCAGTTTCATGCAGCCGTAGGGCGTGCAGGGACGAAAGCCGGGCAGGCCGGTCAGCAATTCGCCGGCGCTGAGAACGGAATAACCGTCGACATCCTTGCTGGCCGAGATCGCTTCGATGACCTTGTGCGGATCTATGTGTTTCGGCAAGGGCATCTGCACCAGGATGCCGTGGATGCTGGGATCGGCGTTCAATGCCGCAATGCGGTCGAGCAGGGCGATTTCCGTCAGGCCGGCAGCGTATTTTTCCAGCACCGAATGAAAGCCGACGTCGGCGCAAGCCTTGACCTTGTTGCGCACGTAGACCTGGCTGGCCGGGTCTTCGCCGACCAGGATCACGGCCAACCCGGGCTGTTTGCCCTGGGCGGTCAGCGCGGCGGCGCGCGCGGCGATGTCGCCGCGCAGTTTTTGGGAGAGCAGGATTCCGTCGATCAGTTGAGCTGGCATGGTAAGGGCGGCTGGAGATAAAACCCGATTATAAGGCGCGAACGGCGGCCATAGCGCATGGCCGGCCAGAACAACACTTTCTCGGCATATTTTGCGGCAGTGCAACATAATTCTCATAGAGAAATTCCACATTATGAAAATCAATATCGTAATTTGAAAAATCGTAAATGTGCTGTTAGAATCAGCACAGTCATTTATAGTATTAATAAAAAATCAGCAAACTTGCTTCACAGTTTATGGTCGTAGGGTTTGCAACAGACAACCAGTAAAAACGTCCGCCGGCGATCCTGGATCGGGTAGGGCACCAACAAAGGAGACTTAACCATGTCAGCTCAACTTGACCAACTTACGGCCCAGGCCGCCAATGATCCGGATTCGCTGGAAACCCAGGAATGGTTGCAGGCGCTGGAATCGGTGCTCGAAAAGGAAGGCCCTGAACGCGCCCATTACCTGATGGAACGTCTGGTCGACCTGGCCCGCCGCCGCGGCGCCCACATCCCCTTCTCCAGCAACACCGCCTACGTCAACACCATCCCCGCCGATCAAGAAGTCCATTGTCCAGGCAACCTGGAATACGAAGAGCGCCTGCGCTCGTGGATGCGCTGGAATGCGATGGCGATGGTGGTCAAGGCCAACCGCGTCGACGGCGACCTGGGCGGCCACCTGTCCAGCTTTGCCTCGCTGGCGAATATGCTGGGCATCGGCTTCAACCATTTCTGGCACGCGCCCACCGCCGACCATGGCGGCGACCTGCTGTACATCCAGGGCCATTCCTCGCCCGGCGTCTACGCCCGCGCCTTCCTGGAAGGCCGCCTGAGCGAAGAGCAACTGCTGAACTTCCGCCGCGAAGTCGACGGCAAGGGCCTGTCTTCCTATCCGCATCCGAAACTGATGCCCGATTTCTGGCAATTCCCCACCGTCTCGATGGGCCTGGGCCCGCTGATGGCGATCTACCAGGCGCGCTTCCTGAAATACCTGCACGCACGCTCGATCGCCGACACCGCCAACCGCAAGGTCTGGGCTTTCTGCGGCGACGGCGAGATGGACGAGCCGGAATCGATGGGCGCGATCGGCATGGCCGCCCGCGAAATGCTCGACAACCTGGTCATCGTCGTCAACTGCAACCTGCAGCGCCTGGACGGCCCGGTGCGCGGCAACGGCAAGATCATCCAGGAACTGGAAGCGGACTTCCGCGGCGCCGGCTGGAACGTCGTCAAGGTCATCTGGGGCCCGGGCTGGGACGCCCTGCTGGCCAAGGATACCGACGGCATCCTGCAGCGCGTGATGATGGAAACCATCGACGGCGAATACCAGAACTACAAGGCCAAGGACGGCGCCTACGTGCGCAAGCACTTCTTCGGCAAGCATCCGAAGCTGCTGGAAATGGTGGCCAACATGACCGACGACGATATCTGGCGCCTGACCCGCGGCGGCCACGATCCGCACAAGATCTATGCCGCCTTCAAGGTCGCCCAGGAACACAAGGGCCAGCCTACCGTGCTGCTGGTGAAAACCGTCAAGGGCTACGGCATGGGCAAGTCCGGCGAAGCGCGCAACACGGCGCACCAGACCAAGAAGCTCGACGACGAGGCCGTGCGCGAAATGCGCGACCGCTTCCAGCTGCCTATCGCGGACGAGAAGCTGGCCGAGATCCCCTTCTTCAAGCCGGCCGACGACGCCCCCGAAATGATTTACCTGCACGAGCGCCGCAAGGCCCTCGGCGGCTACCTGCCGCAGCGCCGCCGCAAGGCCGAAGAGACGCTGCCGGTGCCCGAGTTGTCGGCCTTCCAGAACGTGCTGGACGCCACCCCCGAAGGCCGCGAAATCTCGACCACGCAATCCTTCGTGCGCATCATCTCGACCTTGCTGCGCGACCCCAACCTGGGCCAGCGCATCGTGCCCATCCTGGTCGACGAATCGCGCACCTTCGGCATGGAGGGCCTGTTCCGCCAGATCGGCATCTTCAACCAGCAGGGCCAGTTGTACGAGCCGGTCGACAAGGACCAGGTCATGTACTACCGCGAAGACAAGGCCGGCCAGATCCTGCAGGAAGGGATCAACGAGGCGGGCGGCATGAGCTCGTGGATCGCCGCGGCGACGTCGTACTCGACCAACGACCGCATCATGATCCCGTTCTATACCTTTTACTCGATGTTCGGCATGCAGCGCATCGGCGACCTGGCCTGGGCGGCGGGCGACATGCGCGCGCGCGGCTTCCTGATGGGCGGCACCGCCGGCCGCACCACGCTGAACGGCGAGGGCTTGCAGCACGAGGATGGCCACAGCCACATCGCCGCGGCGACGATCCCGAACTGCCAGCCCTACGACCCGACCTTCGGCCACGAACTGGCCGTGATCATCCAGGACGGCCTGCGGCGCATGGTCGGCAGCCAGGAAGATGTGTTCTATTACATCACGATCATGAACGAAAACTACCCTCAGCCGGGCATCAAGGCCGGCCAGGAAGCCGGCATCCTGAAGGGCATGTACCTGCTGTCGGAAGGCGACAAGAAAGCCAAGCTGCGCGTCCAGCTGATCGGTTGCGGCACCATCCTGCGCGAATCGATGGCCGCCGTCGACCTGCTGCTGAAGGACTGGGGCGTCGGCGCCGACGTCTGGTCGGCGCCGTCGCTGACCCTGCTGGCGCGCGACGGCCAGGACGCCGAGCGCTGGAACATGGTCAACCCGTCCAAGCCGCAGCGCGTGCCTTACGTCACCGAGTGCCTGCAAGGTACGGCCGGCCCGATCATCGCGACCACCGACTACATGCGCGCCTTCGCCGAGCAAATCCGCGCCTACGTGCCGAAAGGCCGTACTTATAAAGTGCTCGGCACCGACGGTTTCGGCCGCTCGGACAGCCGCGCCAAGCTGCGCGAGTTCTTCGAAGTGAACCGCTACTACGTCACGGTCGCGGCGCTGAAATCGCTGGCCGACGAAGGCGCGATCCCGGTGTCGGTGGTGGAGCAGGCGATCGCCAAGTACGGCATCGATCCGGACAAGGCCAATCCGGTGACCCAGTGAGCCGGCAAGTGCGCCCAATAATCGCGGTTCTAAACAGATAAGAAGAACGGAGCAAACGCTATGAGCATTGTGGAAGTCAAAGTCCCGGATATCGGCGATTTCAAGGAAGTCGAAGTCATTGAATTGATGGTCAAGGTGGGCGATACCATCAAGGTCGACCAATCGCTGATCACGGTGGAGTCGGACAAGGCCAGCATGGAGATCCCGTCCAGCCACGCCGGCGTGGTCAAGGAACTCAGGGTCAAGGTCGGCGACAAGGTGGGCGAAGGTTCGCTGCTGCTGCTTCTGGAAAGCAGCGATGCGGCGGCGGGCGCCACGCCGGCCGCCGCCCCTGCGGCCGCCGTTGCCCCCGCGGCAGCGCCTGCAGCCAGCGCGCCCGCGGCGCCGGCAGCCGCCCCGGCCGCGGCCGGCGGCAGCGTCGACGTCAAGGTGCCGGACATCGGCGACTTCAAGGAAGTCGAAGTCATCGAACTGATGGTCAAGCCGGGCGACACCGTCGCCGTGAACCAGTCGCTGATCACGGTGGAATCGGACAAGGCCAGCATGGAAATCCCGTCCAGCCACGCCGGCGTCGTCAAGGAATTGAAAGTCAAGATCGGCGACAAGGTCGCCGAAGGCTCGGTCGTGCTGGTGCTGGAAGCCGCAGCAGGGGCGGCCAGGCCGGCCGCTCCCGCTGCAGCTTCTGCCCCAGCTCCCGCTCCCGCTCCTGCGGCCTCTTCCGCTGCGGCCGTCGCCGCGGCGCCGGCGGCGCCCGCCGTCAGCGGCGCCCAGGCCCACGCTTCGCCATCGATCCGCAAGTTCGCCCGCGAACTGGGCGTCGATCTGGGCCGCGTGCCGGGCACCGGTCCGAAAGGCCGCATCACCCAGCTCGACGTGCATAATTTCGTCAAGGGCGTGATGTCCGGCGCCGTCGCTGCACCGAACGCGCTTGTGGCGGCCGCCGCGCCGGCCGGCGCTGGCGCCGGCCTGAACCTGCTGCCATGGCCGTCGCTGGACTTCAGCAAGTTCGGTCCGACCGAATTGCTGCCGCTGTCGCGCATCAAGAAGATCAGCGGTCCCAACCTGCACCGCAACTGGGTCATGATCCCCCACGTCACGCAGTACGAGGACGCCGACGTCACCGACCTGGAAGCCTTCCGCGTGGCGTCCAACGCCGCCAACGCCAAGGCCAAGGACGCCGTCAAGCTGACCATGCTGGCCTTCGTCATCAAGGCCAGCGTCGCCGCGCTGAAGAAATACCCGGCCTTCAATTCCTCGCTCGACGCCACCGGCGAGAACCTGATCGTCAAGCAGTACTACCACATCGGCTTCGCCGCCGACACGCCGAACGGCCTGGTGGTCCCGGTCGTCAAGGACGCCGACAAGAAGGGCATTTCGCAGATCGCACAAGAGATGGGCGAATTGTCGCTGCAAGCCCGCGAAGGTAAGCTGAAGCCGGCCGACATGCAGGGCGCGACCTTCACCATTTCCTCGCTGGGCGGCATCGGCGGCACCGCCTTCACGCCTATCATCAATGCGCCGGAAGTGGCGATCCTCGGCCTGGCCCGCACGTCGATGAAGCCGGTCTGGGACGGCGCGCAATTCGTGCCGCGCCTGATCATGCCGCTGTCGCTGTCGTACGACCACCGCGTCATCGACGGCGCCTCGGGCGCGCGCTTCGTCGTCTACCTGTCCGAAGTGCTGGGCGACCTGCGCAAGACGCTGCTGTAATCCTGCCGGTCTTAGGGCGGGCGGGGCGCAAGCGCGCACCGTCCGCATCCCTTCTTTTTTACCCGGCGCCGCCGTGACAGCGGCGCGGGAGCGATGGAGCATGCGATGAGTACGATCGAAGTGAAAGTGCCGAATATCGGCGACTTCAAGGAAGTGGAAGTGATCGAGGTGATGGTCAAGGCGGGCGATAGCGTCAAGGTCGACCAGTCGCTGGTCACCGTCGAATCCGACAAGGCCAGCATGGAAATCCCGTCCAGCCATGCCGGCGTCATCAAGGAATTGAAAATCAAGGTCGGCGACAAGGTCGCCGAAGGCTCGCTGCTGCTGGTGGTGGAAGAGGGCGCCGGCGCCGCTGCTGCGCCGGCCGCACCTGCCGCGCCGGCGGCTTCGGCCGCGGCCGCGCCGGTCCCTGCGCCGCCGGCGGCCCGCGCCGCTGCGGCGCCGGCCCCGGCTGGCGGAAGTTATGCCGGCAAGGTCGATGTCGAATGCGACATGATGGTGCTGGGCGGCGGTCCCGGCGGTTATGCCGCCGCCTTCCGCGCCGCCGACCTGGGCTTGAACACCGTCATCGTCGAGCGTTATGCGACGCTGGGCGGGGTCTGCCTGAACGTCGGCTGCATCCCGTCCAAGGCGCTGCTGCACGTGGCCTCGGTGATCGACGAAGCGGCGACGATGTCGAAGCACGGCATCACCTTCGCCAAGCCGGAAATCGATATCGACCAGTTGCGTGAGCACAAGAACAAGGTGGTCGGCAAGATGACCGGCGGCTTGAGCGGCATGGCCAAGGGCCGCAAGGTCAACGTGGTGCGCGGCGTCGGCCAGTTCGTCAGCCCGAACCATATCGAAGTCACGGCCGGCGACGGCAGCAGGCAGGTGGTCGGCTTCAAGCAAGCGGTCATCGCCGCCGGCTCCGCGGTGGTGAAACTGCCTTTCGTGCCGGAAGATCCGCGCATCGTCGATTCGACCGGCGCGCTGGAATTGCCCTTCGTGCCGAAACGCATGCTGGTCATCGGCGGCGGCATCATCGGCCTGGAAATGGCGACCGTGTATTCGACGCTGGGCGCGCGCATCGACGTGGTCGAGATGCTCGACGGCTTGATGCAGGGCGCCGACCGCGACATGGTCAAGGTCTGGCAAAAGTTCAATGAAAAGCGCTTCGACAACATCATGACCAAGACCAAGACGGTCGCGGTGGAAGCGCTCAAGGAAGGCATCAAGGTGACGTTCGAGGCGGCCGAAGCGGGCGCCCCGGCGCCGGCGCCCCAGGTCTACGACCTGGTGCTGGTGGCCGTCGGCCGCAGCCCGAACGGCAAGCTGATCGCCGCCGACAAGGCCGGCGTCGCCGTCACCGAGCGCGGTTTCATCGACGTCGACAAGCAGATGCGCACCAATGTGCCGCACATCTTCGCCATCGGCGACCTGGTCGGCCAGCCCATGCTGGCGCACAAGGCGGTGCATGAAGGCCACGTCGCGGCGGAAGCGGCCGCCGGCCAAAAATCCTACTTAGACGTCAAGGTGATCCCGTCGGTGGCCTACACCGATCCGGAAGTGGCGTGGGTCGGCATCACCGAGGACGAAGCCAGGGCCAAGGGCATCAAGCTGGAAAAAGGCGTCATGCCCTGGGCCGCCAGCGGGCGCGCCGTGGCCAACGGCCGCGACGAGGGCTTCACCAAGCTGCTGTTCGACGCCGAAACCCACCGCATCGTCGGCGGCGGCATCGTCGGCATGCATGCGGGCGACATGATAGGCGAGATCGCGCTGGCGATCGAGATGGGCTCGGACGGCACCGACATCGGCAAGACCGTCCATCCGCATCCGACCCTGGGCGAGACGATCGGCCTGGCCGCCGAGGTGTATGAAGGCGTCTGCACCGACTTGCCGGCGCCAAGGAAGCGTTGATTGGTGGAACCTCGACAAACCTACGGTTTTTCGAGGTTTCGATGCTGGGTTGTTATCAAGCGAGAAACGATTTTTAATGCAAAAAACCGGGACATATTCCCGGTTTTTTTATGCCCATGCTTTCCTCGATCAGCGCAGCGTGCCCCGGTAAAACAAGGCCAGCGCCTGTTCCACCTGGCGTTCCAGTTCTTCCCTGGCCGGC
>DASYLQ010000399.1:0-3325 GCA_036009485.1 Janthinobacterium sp. | reverse complement strand
ACCGGCCTGGTCATCGTCGCCGCCGTGGTGCTCGATACCTACCGCCGCCGCCGCGGCGAACGGATTTGAGGGAACCTTGATTTTTTCCCGGATTTTTCTCCCGACTTAATCGCTTATAGCAGATAGCTCACTACAGATGGCAACCATTAAACAAGTCGCGCTGGCCGCCGGCGTTTCCTTTACCACCGTGTCGCATGTGCTCAACAACACGCGCCCGGTCAGCGCCGACGCCCGCGCCCGCGTCCTGGCCGCGGTCGAGCAATTGCATTACGTGCCGAGCGCGCTGGCGCGTTCGCTGCGCAGCCGCAGCACCGGCACCATCGGCTTGATCATCCCAAACAATACCAATCCGTATTTTTCGGAAGTGGCGCGCGGCATCGAAGACAGTTGTTATGCGGCCGGTTACAGCGTCATCCTGTGCAATTCCGACGACGACCCGGCCAAGCAGCGCGATTACCTGAACGTCTTGCTGACCAAGCGCTGCGACGGCTTGATCGTGGCGGCGCTCGATTCGAACGACAGCAAATTGCTGAGCAAAATGAACGTGCCGGTGGTGCTGATCGACCGCGCGCCGAAGGGTGTGGCGAGCGACGTCGTCGGCGTCGACAACCGCGCCGGCGGCATGCTGGCGGCCCGGCATCTGCTGGCGCTGGGACGCTCCCGCGTCGCCTGCATCGGCGGTCCCGAAGACATCGCCATTTCGCGCGAGCGCATCGACGGCCTGGTGGCCGGGCTGGCCGATGGCGGCCTGCTGCTGGCCCCGGACCTGTGCGCCTTCGCCGATTTCGGCAGCGGCGGCGGCTATGCGGCGGCGCTGCGCCTGCTGGCGCTGCCGCAAGAGCGCCGTCCGGATGCGCTGTTTTGCTGTAATGACTTGATGGCTATCGGCGCCCTGCGCGCCGCCGCCGAGCTGGGCCTGGACGTGCCCGGGCAATTGGCCGTGGTCGGTTTCGACGATATCGACCTGGCCCGCTTCGTCCATCCGGCGCTGACCAGCGTCGCCCAGAACACCCGGGCCATGGGCCGCATCACCGCCCAATGCCTGCTGGCGCGCATCGCCGACCCCGGCCTGGCGCGCCAGACGCGCATCATCGCCCCCGAGCTGCACGTGCGCGGCTCCAGCGTGACCGGCGCCATCCCCCTGGCAATCACAGGAGCAATGACATGAGCAATGACACGATCGTGGTCATCGGCAGCATCAATATGGACCTGGTGTTTCGCGTGCCGCGCATGCCGCTGCCCGGCGAAACCCTGGCCGGCGGACCGTTCCAGATCATCCCCGGCGGCAAGGGCGCGAACCAGGCGGTCGCCTGCGCCCGGCTCGGCGCGGCCGGCCAGCGCGTGGCGATGATAGGCTGCCTCGGCGCCGACGCCTTCGGCGCCGACTTGCGCCGCGCGTTGCGCGCCGACGGCATCGACGACAGCCATGTCAGCACCTTGCCCGGCGTGGCTTCGGGCGTCGCTTCGATCCTGGTCGACGCGAATGGGCAAAACAGCATCGTTACCGCGGCCGGCGCCAACGCCATGCTCAGCCCGGCGCATATCGATGCGGCGCGCTCGCTGATTGAAGGCGCCGGCATCGTCGTGCTGCAACTGGAAACGCCGCTGGACACCGTGCGCCATGCCATGGCCCTGGCCCGGGCCATGGGCAAGACCGTGGTGCTGAACCCGGCGCCGGCGCCCGCCACGACCCTGCCGCCGGCCTTGCTGGCGCTGGCCGACTACCTGATCCCGAACGAGATCGAAGCGGCCATACTGGCTACCACGGCGCTGGACCCGGCCGACGACAACAGCGTACAAAGGGCGGCGTCCGTGCTGCGCGCCCAAGGCTGCCGGAATGTCTTGATCACCCTCGGCGCCAAGGGCGTGTACGCGGCGCTGGAAGGCGGCGGCCAGCGTTTCCCGGCCCAGGCGGTGGCGGCGGTCGATACCACGGCGGCCGGCGACACCTTCATCGGCGGTTTTGTCGCCGCGCTGGCGGAAGGGCAGGGCGAAGCCGAGGCCATCGGCCTGGGCCAGCGCGCCGCCGCCTGGAGCGTCAGGCATGCCGGCGCCCAGACTTCGATCCCGCAACGCCGCGAACTCGCATGAGCTTCAAGCAAAGTACATCGCCATGAAAAAAAGCCCCTTGCTCAATATCGCGCTGTCGCAGCTGATGGCCTCCCTCGGCCACGGCGACATGGTCGTCATCGGCGACGCCGGCTTGCCGGTGCCGCCGGGCGTGCCGCTGATCGACCTGGCGCTGACGCGCGGCGTGCCCGCCTTGATCGACACCTTGCGGGCGATGCTCAGCGAAATGCAGGTCGAGACCCATTTTCTGGCCGAGGAATTGCCCTTGCATAGCCCGGCCATGGCGGCGCAGATCGGCGCCTTCGGCTTGCCGGACCGGCGCAGCGTGAGCCACGACGAAATCAAGCAGCTCAGCAAGACCGCCCGCGCCATCGTGCGCACCGGCGAATGCACGCCCTACGCCAACATCGTCCTTGTGGCCGGCGTCGTGTTTTAAGATTTTGGGGCCGCTCAGTTTACGCTGCCCGTCCGGCGCCGGCAAAAAAACCGCTTGAAAATCCGCATGCACCAAGCCCGGCAGGAACAGGGATAATACGGTTCGCTCGATGCCGTTCCAATAGTCAGACGATATTGAAATCATTGGAACAATCAATTTTGCATATGAGCGGAAAAACTTTACACTAGCGTTTCAATGATTCACAACCCAACGAGGAAAACACTATGTCTCTCATTAACACCCAAGTTAAACCATTCAAAGCCACCGCTTACCACAATGGCAAATTCATTGACGTCAGCGAAGAGTCCTTGAAAGGCAAATGGTCGGTTGTCGTGTTTTACCCGGCTGACTTCACCTTCGTCTGCCCGACCGAATTGGAAGACCTGGCAAACAACTACGCTGAATTCCAGAAACTGGGCGTGGAAGTCTACGGCGTGTCGACCGACACCCACTTCGCGCACAAAGCCTGGCACGACACGTCGGATGCGATCAAAAAAGTGCAATACCCACTGATCGGCGATCCAACCACCATCCTGTCGCGCAACTTCGAAGTGCTGATCGAAGAAGAAGGCCTGGCCCTGCGCGGCACCTTCGTCATCAATCCTGAAGGCGCGATCAAAGTGCTGGAAGTGCATGACAACGGCATCGGCCGCGACGCTTCCGAACTGCTGCGCAAAGTCAAGGCTGCCCAGTACGTCGCATCGCACCCGGGCGAAGTCTGCCCTGCGAAATGGACCGAAGGCGCCGCTACCCTGACCCCGTCGCTGGACCTGGTCGGCAAGATCTAAGTTACCCGTAGACGAGAAAGAAGGAGCTTCA
>DASYLQ010000398.1:0-2227 GCA_036009485.1 Janthinobacterium sp. | reverse complement strand
CATCGCCATTGTCGGCGCACAGGGGCTTTTTCGGCAGCAAACCCTTTTCGCGGGCAAACGACTATCTGGTCTCCAAGGGGAAAACGCCGATCTGCTGGGCTTAACCCGACGCGCCAGCACGGCTTGTATCTGTCGCTACAGGCGGGGTTCTAGGGCTTTGGCTGTTCTTGAAGGGGGCCTCGAAAACCGTAGCGGGCTGCGCACTAGGTTTGTCGCGGTCCCTTAGCCTGCCAGCGCCTTTTCCAGCAGCTTGTGCAAGGAAGCGAACTCAGGCTCGCCGACATAGCGCTTGATGATCTTGCCTTCCTTGTCGATGACGAAGGTGGTCGGCGTCATCGCCACGTTGCCGTAGGCCTTGGCGGCCGCGCCGTCGACGTCGAGCGCCACCTTGAACGGCAGCTGGCGCGATTCGGCATAGTTGACGACGTAGTTCGGCGCATCGTCCTGCATCGCCACGGCGACAAATTCCAGGCCCTGGGCCTTGTATTTATTGTAAGTTTCGACCATCTTCGGCATCTCGCCGACGCAGGTCGTGCACGAGGTAGCCCAGAAATTCACCATCACGACCTTGCCGCGCAAGCTCTCCGGCGAGATTTTTTCACCCTTGATGCCGATGAAGGTCAGCTGCGGCGCGCTGGCATTGCCGTTCAGGGAAACGTAGGCGACGCCGCCGATGCCGGCGATGACCAGGGCGGCGATGGCCGGGTTGATCCAGGATTTGGCGGAGGTTTGCATGGTGTCGTTCTATTCACTCAACTGAGGGGACAGCGGCCATTATAAGCTGATTAAAAAGGCGGCGCAGGCTTAGCGCACCGGCGCCGGCGTGGCGGCCGGCTGCAGCGACGGCGCCGGTTCCAGCTGGCGCAACTCGTCTTCGGAGATGTAGTCGAACAGCTTGACCACCTGCTGCACGCCGCTGACGCCGCGGGCGACGTCGGCGCCGACGGTGCCTTCGCGCTGCGTCACCCGGCCCATCATGTAGACGATGCCGCGCTCGGTCACGACCTTGAAGGAGTTGGCGTAGATGGTCTTCATGTCGACCAGGCCGGCCTTCACCTTGGTGGTGATCAG
The DNA here is from genome assembly GCA_036009485.1 of Janthinobacterium sp. Taxonomy (GTDB): domain Bacteria; phylum Pseudomonadota; class Gammaproteobacteria; order Burkholderiales; family Burkholderiaceae_D; genus Janthinobacterium. Next base: position 1,156 of record DASYLQ010000398.1, on the reverse strand, counting down.
CGCATCGTTGGAGCGCGCGGTGTAGGTGGACGGCCCCATGATCGCCAGTTCGTTGGCCACGGCCTGGACACTGTCGATGGACGCCACTTCGCGCTGTACCGCCGCCTTCGTCGCTTCATCGGGCACTTCGCCGGTCAGCAAGACCTTGCGGTTGAAGCTGGTGACGCTGACGTGGCCGGCGTCGCCTTCGATGGACGGCAGGCGCGCCGCCGCCTTGACCTCGATGGTCTGGTCGTCGGTTTGCGCGCCCAGCGAGCGGCGGTCGATGGCGGCGGCACCGCCTACCACCGCGCCGCCCAGCAGCAGGCCGAAACAGCCCGACAGCGTGCTTGCCATGGCGCCGCACAGCAGGGCGGTCGCCAGGGGACGCCGCACGCGCGGCCAGATCATGCCGGTATCAGTCATTTGCATCTCCGCCAAAGAGGGCGACGTCGATGCCGTCGCAAATACAGTGGATGGTTAACAGGTGCACTTCCTGGATGCGCGCGGTGCGCTCGGCCGGCACACAGATATGCACGTCGGCGTCGGTCAGCATCTTGCCGATGGCGCCGCCGCCCTTGCCGGTCAGCGCCACGACGCGCATCTCGCGTTCCAGCGCCGCCTCGATCGCCGCCATCACGTTGGCCGAATTGCCGGACGTGGAAATCGCCAGCAGGATATCGCCGGCCTGGCCGAAGGCCTGCACCTGCTTGGAAAAAATCTCACGGTAGCTGTAGTCGTTCGCCACCGCCGTCAGGATCGAGGTGTCGGTGGTCAGCGAGATCGCCGGCAGCGGAAAACGCTCGCGTTCGAAGCGTCCCACCAGTTCGGCGGCGAAGTGCTGGCTGTCGGCGGCCGAGCCGCCGTTGCCGCAGGCGAGGATCTTGTTGCCGTTGGAGAGAGCCGTGAACATCAGCTCGACCGCCTGCGAGATGGAAGGCGCCAGGACCGTGGCGGACTGGATTTTGAGTTCGGCACTTTCGTGGAAGTGCGACAGGATGCGTTGATTATTCATGGTGTGCCGATTATAGTGCAGGCGCGCGGCCAGGCGCGCAAATGCGTTTAAAAATGCTGACGTCTTAAAAATGCCTACATTTGCATCACGTTGGTCAGCCATGTCAGCTTGCCGGCGTCGATGGCGACGACGTCGAAACGGCAGGGCGGCACGGTCGTCAGG
>DASYLQ010000397.1:0-6101 GCA_036009485.1 Janthinobacterium sp. | reverse complement strand
GTGCGAGTAAAGTTTTGCGCAGCAGTATATAAAGGTTCTCCGGTGGCGAGCGAATATTAGAAATAAGACAAATAAACGCCAGATTATCCGGGTGCGGGAAAGCCGGTGTCAATCAAGACTATTTCAGTCTGCACGAATCGATGGATGAACTGCAGAATTTGCCGCCTGAACGGCATTCTTGTAGCGGCTAGGCAACGAAAAAACGCGCTGGCCTGGAGGAACGGCGGCGCGAAGCAGCTTACAGGGCGCGGCCCAATACGGCATGGATGATGAAACCCATGGCGATGCCGGTGCACAGGCCGCCGCCAATTTCGACGACGGTGTGGCCCATGCGTTCGCGCAGCGTTCGGTGGCCGCCGTCCGCGCGGGCCAGGCGGTTGATCGCCGCGGCCTGCTTGCCGACGTGCTGGCGCAGGCTGTTGGCGTCGATGATCACGATAAAGGCCAGCGTCACCGCCACGCCGAAGGCCGGCGCGCCTATGCCCTCGCGCAGGGCGATCAGCGTCGCCATGCTGGACACGACCGCGCTGTGATTGCTGGGAAAACCGCCATTGCCGACCAGGCCGAAGGCCCACTGCCGGGTGCGTATGCTGTTGATCAAGAACTTGATCGGACCGACCACGACCCAGGTGATCAGGGGCGTGACGAGGTAAGCGATATCCATGGACGATTCCTTAAAGAAGATAAATAGCGTGAGATCGATGCCGCCGCACGCGCCGGCCGGCGCACGGCAATCCGCAATTATCGCAGATGGCCGTGCGCCGCAGCCGCCTGGCGAGGACGGCGCCGGACCAGCCATGCGCCTTGATCGGAAATAAATAATATAAAATCGTCATGGCTCGAAAAAACTCCCCGTGCGCCATGCCCTGGCCGCCCCGGCATCCGTCACCCAGGTTCTTAAAACAACGAGGCATCCCATGCAGCATTTCCGCCTTTCCCTTATCGTCACCGTGATCCTGCTGGTCCTGGCCGGCTGGTGGGGATACAGCCACGGCGGCCCGGCCGGCCTGCTGCAAGCCCTGTGGATCGCCGCCGTCCTCGGCGTGATGGAAGTCTCGCTATCGTTCGACAATGCGGTGGTCAACGCCTCGGTGCTGCGCCACTGGAGCCCGTTCTGGCAAAAGCTCTTCCTCACCGTCGGCATCCTGGTCGCCGTGTTCGGCATGCGCCTGCTGTTTCCCTTGCTGATAGTCTCGATCGCCACCGGTCTGGGCTTGTTCGACGTCTGGACCATGGCCACCACCACGCCGACGGAATACGCTCGCCACCTGACGGAAAACCATGCCCAGGTGGCGGCCTTCGGCGGCGCCTTCCTGCTGCTGGTCTTCCTCAATTTTCTGTTCGACAATGACAAGGAATTGCACTGGCTGGGCTGGCCGGAGGAAAAGGCCGGCCGCCACGGCAGCGAAGGCTTGGCCATCCTGCTGGCCCTGTGCGCCGTGTTCGCCTGCGTGGCGATGGTGCCGGCGGCCAGCAAATACAGCGTGCTGGCCGCCGGCGTCATCGGCGTCGCCGTGTATGTGGCGGTAGCCTGGATCAGCAGCCTGCTGGAAGAAGAGGAAGCCGACCCGGCCATCGGCAAGATGATTGCGCGCGGCAGCATCGGCGGTTTCCTCTACCTGGAAGTGCTGGACGCCTCGTTCAGCTTCGATGGCGTGATCGGCGCCTTTGCCATCACCAACGACGTCGTCGTCATCATGCTCGGCCTGGCCATCGGCGCCATGTTCGTGCGTTCGGCGACGATTTTCCTGGTGCACAAGGGCACGCTGGAAGAATTTGTCTACCTCGAGCACGGCGCTCACTACGCCATCGGCATCCTGGCGCTGATCATGTTCTCCAGCGTCGAATACCATATCCCGGAATGGTTCACCGGCTTGTCCGGCGTCGCCTTCATTGTCGTGTCGCTGTGGTCGTCGGTGCGCTATCAAAAAGAACTTCCGGCGCAGGATTGATAATGTTTATGTCACCCTCAATTAGCTGCGATGCGCCGGGAACAGGCATGTCGCCGGCGCATGACAGGCATGCGGTTTTCGATTCGGCTCATCGTTTTTACTCATATTAGGAGTTTTCAATCATGGCTATCAGTCTGCAAAAAGGCGGCAACGTCAACCTGAGCAAGGAAGCGCCCAACCTGAAAAAGATCGTCATCGGCCTCGGCTGGGATCCGCGCGTCACCGATGGCGCAGCCTTCGACCTGGACGGCAGCGTTTTTCTGCTGAAAGCGGACGGCAAGGTCCGCTCGGACAGCGATTTCATCTTTTATAACAACCTGAAATCCACCGAAGGCTCCGTGGCCCACTCGGGCGACAACCTGACCGGCGGCGGCGAGGGCGACGACGAACGCATCACCGTCGACCTGACGCGCGTGCCGGCCGAAATCGAGCGCATCACGGTCGGCGTCACCATCCATGAAGCCGATGCGCGCCGGCAGAATTTCGGCATGGTGCCGAAAGCCTTCATCCGTTGCGTCAACGCCGAGGGCGAACGCGAAATCGCCCGCTACGACCTGTCGGAAGACGGCTCGACCGAGACCGCGATGATCTTCGGCGAAATCTACCGCAACGGCAGCGAATGGAAATTCCGCGCCATCGGCCAGGGTTTCAAGGGCGGCCTCGGCCCGCTGGCGCGCTCCTTCGGCGTCAACGCCTGAGTTTGCCGCCATGCCAACCTTCACCACCACCGGCGACGTCGATCCCTTCCTGCAGGTATCGCTGAAACAGGGCGAAATGATTTATTGCGAATCCGATGCGATGGTCATGATGGAAAGCGCCCTCGACCTGCGCGGGCGCATGACCGGCGGCATCGGCAGCGCCCTCATGCGCCGCTTCGCCAATGGCGAATCGTTTTTCCAGCAACACATCGAAGCCGTGCGCGGCGGCGGCGACTGCCTGTTGTCGCCGATGCTGCCGGGCGCCATCGAGGTGGTCGAGGTCGGGCCGCGCCAATACCTGCTGAACGACGGCGCCTTTGTCGCCGCCACTTCCGGCACCGAGATGCGCGTGCGCACCCAGAGCCTGGGCAACGCCCTGTTCGCCCAGTCGGGCGGCTTTTTTGTCATGGAGACCGCGGGCAGCGGCCAGGTCGTGGTGTCCGGTTTCGGCTCGATGTTCCAGCTCGACGTAGAGCCGGGCAAGGATATCGTCATCGACAATTCGCACGTGGTGTGCTGGGACAATTCGCTGCGCTATGAGATCTCGGTGACCACCGGCGGCGGCGCCGGGGCCGGCGGCGGCCTGGGCGGATTCCTCGGCAATATCGTCAACAGCGTCACCAGCGGCGAAGGCATCGTGCTGAAATTTTCCGGCGCCGGCAAGGTATTCGTCTGCTCGCGCAACCGCGACGCCTTCCTGAAATGGGCCGCCACCGGCAAGCCGGGTTAAGGACCGGCGAGCGCCCGCTGACCGATAAGGAGCACATCCGATGACAGCCTTCCAACGCGGCCAGAAAAGCAGCCTGGCCGAGCTCAACTTGCACCAAGTCTTCCCCGTCACCCTGGACCTGGCGTCCGGCGCCATGAATATCGACGCCAGTTGCTTCGGCCTGGACGCCAACGGCAAGCTGGCCGACGAACGCTTCATGGTCTTTTTCAACCAGTCCATCGCGCCGGACAACGCCGTCGAACTCGACCTGGGCGGCGGCAAGGCCGTGTTCCGCATCGACCTGGCGCGTGTGCCCTCTTCCATCGCCCGGCTGGTGTTTACCGCCGCCGCGGAACAAGGCGCCATGCGCGCGCTCGGGCCGTCCAGCCTGACGCTGGGCCAGCCGGCGGCGGCCAGCTTCGCCTTTTCCGGCGCCGATTTCCAGGATGAACAAGCCGTCATCATCGGCGAGTTGTACCGCCGCGACGGCACCTGGCGCTTCGGCGCCGTCGGCCAGGGTTTTGCCGGCGGCCTGGCGGCCCTGCTCAAGCATTTCGGCGGCACCGAAGCCGAACCTGTTCCCATATCGGCGGCGGCGGCGCCGGCCGCCGCAGCGAAGAAAATCTCGCTGTCGAAAATCACGCTGGAAAAGCGCGGCGACAAGGTGTCGCTGGACAAGCGCGACAGCCAGAGCTATGGCCGCATCCGCATCAACCTGAACTGGAACCAGGGCCAGGCGCCGGCGCGGCAGGACCGCGGCTTCATGGGCAAACTGTTCAGCCGCCCGGTCGGCGCCGCCAACGGGGTCGACCTCGACATCGGCTGCCTGTTTGAAATGAGGAACGGCGCCAAGGGCGCGGTGCAGGCATTGGGCAATAGCTGGGGCGCCTACGAGCAAGCGCCGTATATCCAGCTGGAAGCGGACGACCGCACCGGCAATATCGGCGGCGGCGAAAACCTGTACATCAACGGCGCCCATTTCGACCAGATCAAACGGGTGCTGGTGTACGCCTTCATCTACCGGGGCGTGCCGAACTGGGCGGCGACGGACGGCGTCGTCACCCTCGACATCCCGGGCCAGCCGCCGGTCGAAGTCAGGCTCGACAATGGCGTCAACCACCAGGGCATGTGCGCGATCGCCATGCTGGATAACCATGGCGGAAACTTGCAGGTGACCAAGCTGGTAGAATATTTCGGCAGCCAGGGCAAGGTGACGGCGCACCAGCAGATGGACCAGCGCCATGGATTCGGTTTACATTGGGCGCCCGGAAAGAAAGATTAAGCGTAGCTAACTCCAATCAAAATAAGAATACGACCATGTCCAAACGCATCCCCCTGATCTTGATCGGCCTGATCGCCGCCGCCATCCTGCTTTTCTTTGCCTACATCTGGGCGGCGCTGCATTTTTCCTATTCCGAAGGCGAGCGCGCCGGCTTCCTGCAAAAATTTTCCAAGCGGGGCTGGATATGCAAGACCTGGGAAGGCGAGATTTTGCTGAGCTCGATGCCGGGAGCCATCCCTGAAAAATTCCCCTTCAGCGTGCGCGACGAAGCCGTCGCCGGGAAAATGGCCGCCGCCATGGGCAAGCGCGTGGTGCTCACTTATTCCCAGCACAAGGGTTTGCCGACCAGCTGTTTTGGCGAAACCGAATATTACATCGATCAATTGCAAGTGATGCCTTGAAACGAAGTCCGGCCTACTTCAAAATGCCTGCCGCTTCCTCACGATCAGCGCGGAATTGTTTGAGCGCCGCTTGATGAACCGCAAGAAGAAACAAACTGGACCAAGATTGCGCGCCGTTTTCGGTTAGGCTTTGGCATTTTCGTCTATGGCGGAGCCAGCGTATGCGATCACTGTTGTTAAGGCGTGTTGCTGTCTTGTCTTTGTCATCGGCCTTGCTGAGCGCCAATTGCAGGGCGCAAGACCTGTCCCTGCTGGCCGGGCAAATGAAGGTCAATGAAAAGGATGACAAATCCTTTGCCGTCGCGCTGAATTATCTCAATCCCGTCGGCAACTACGCCGCCCTGGGCCTGAGCTACCTGAACGAAGGCCACCCGCAAGGCCACCACCGCGACGGCATCGCCGCCCAGGCCTGGTTGCGCACGCCGCCCTCCGCAGCGGGATTCTCATTTGGCGCCGGCCTCGGCAAATACTATTATTTCGACACCGCGCAGGATAACTTGTCCGGCTACCAGAACGACCATGGCTGGGCGAATATCGCCAGCCTGTCGGCCAGCTGGTTTTGGTCGGAACGCGGGTATGCGCAAGTCCAGCTGACGCGGCTTTATCCGAACGGCAAGGACGGCACCACTTTGATGCTGGTCGGCGCGGGATACCGCTTCACCGGCGTGCCGGGCAACAAACTACACCTGGACAGTCCCAGCAGCGACGACACGCTGACGCTGTCGGGCGGACAAGGCATCGTCAACAGCTTCAATTCGGAGCGTTCCCGCGCGCTCAGCGTGGAATACCGCCGCGCCATCGAGCCCTATGTGGACTGGAGCGTCACCGCGCTGAAGGAAGGCGATACCGCGCGCACCGAACGGCAGGGCGTGGCCACGCAGTTATGGCTGATCCGCTCGCTCACTACAAAGGTTGAACTGGGCATGGGCGCCGGTCCCTATGCCGCCACCGACTTGCCCGACGAAAGCGATGGCCGGCGTTCGCACCTGGCCGGGCTGGTATCCGTCGCCGCCCGCTACCACTTCAACAAGCGGCTGGTGGCGCAGTTGTCGTGGAACC
>DASYLQ010000396.1:0-8014 GCA_036009485.1 Janthinobacterium sp. | reverse complement strand
CAGCGGCACGATGAAAAAGCCGCCGAACACGCCGAGCAGCACCACGTCGGCCAGGATCCGCGGCACGCCCGGCTGGGCCAGCAGGCCGGCCATGTTCACCGCCGCCGTGTTGGTGTATGCCAGGCTGGCGAAGTACAGGTCGATGCCGAACACCGACAGCCCGATCGAACCGAAGGGCACCAGCCCGATCTCCACCTTGTGGCCGGACAGGCGGTCGCACAGCAGCGAACCGGCGCCGATGCCGAGCGAGAACACCGTCAGCAGCAGCACGAAGACCCGATGGTCGCCGTGCAGGTAATCCTTGGCGTACACCGGCAATTGCGCCAGCACCAGCGCGCCGTAAAACCAGAACCAGGAATTGCCCAGCATGGAGAGGAACACGGTGCGGTTCTTGCGCGAAAAGTTGATGTTGCGGATAGATTCGGCGATGAAGTTGGCGCTGATTTTCAGGTCCGGCTCGGGCGCCGGCGCCGGCGGGATGCGGTAGCTGGCGGCCAGGCCGATCAGCGCCACCAGCAAGGTCGCGCCGGCCTCGATCTCGACGCCCCAGGGCTTGGTCTGGACCAGCACCACGCCGAGGATTTCGCCGAGCAGGATGCCGACGAAGGTGCCCATCTCGATCAAGCCGTTGCCGCCCACCAATTCCTCATTTTTCAGCTGCTGCGGCAGGTAAGCGTATTTGACGGGGCCGAACAGGGTCGAATGCATGCCCATGCCGACCACCGCGGCGATCAGCAGCCACAGGGTATGCGTCAGCCAGCCCGCGCCGGCGATGGCCATGATGATCACTTCCAGCCATTTCACGCAGCGCGCCAGGCCGGCTTTTTCCATCTTGTCGGCGAGCTGGCCGGCGGTGGCGGAAAACACCACGTAGGGCAGGATGAACAGGCCGGGAATCAGATTGGTCAGGGTCGACGGGTTCATGCTGGTCCAGCTCAGCGCATCGTAGGTCAGCACCACCATCAGCGCGGTCTTGAACAGGTTGTCGTTGAAGGCGCCGAAGAACTGGGTCCAGAAAAACGGCGCGAAACGGCGCTGGGACAGTAAGGAGAATTGGCTGGTCTGGCGCATGTCCGGGGACTCGTGTGGGGACGGGAAGTTAATAACATACCCGACTCCGCCGCGGCCGACAATCTTATTTACGCCGGCCGCGGCGGCGCATTCCACCTGAGCTTTCAGCCTGGCCGCGGCGAAGGCAAGCCATATTCGCGTTCGATGGCGGCCAGCGGCTGCGCGCTGCACAGGACGATGGACAGGTCGGCATGCGCCAGGGAGACGCAGGCCGGCGCCGGACAGTCGCCCAATTTATACAGCGCCTCGCGCTCGCTCCACAGCCGGTAAAACGCGCCGCTGCGCGCCGCCGGCGGCAAGGCGGCAAGCCGCGAGGCCGCGCCGGCGCCGAACGCCTGGGCGGCCAGCGCCAGCACATCGCGGCCGCTGTCGAGCATTTCGATATCCAGCCCGAGCGGCGTGTCGGCGCTGAGCGCGCAAGCGACCCAGCGGCCGCTGTGCGACAGGCTGAAAAAAGGCGCCGGCGCGCCATCGGCCAGCGCCAGCAAGGGCGCCTGGCCGGGCCGCTCGGTGAGCAGCAAAGTAGCAGTCGGAACACCAAGCAGGCGGCCGGCGGCGCGGCGCAACAGAACCCGCCCGGCCAGGAACTGGCGCTGGCGCAGCGGCCGCAGGAAGCGCCGGTAGCGCGCCATTTCATCGGCGCCCAGCGAGGCGTGAAAGCCGGCCAGGTCCCCTTCGCCCAGGCTGGCGCAATCGAGCAGCCAGAGGCAGGCGGCGGCGCTCATGGCACCTCTTCCCGGGGAAGCTTGCGCGCGCCATCCGCCATCCGCAACAACAGGCGGTGGCCGATGCCGTTAGTCCAGTTAAAACTGTTTTGCAAGACCACGACGGCAGTCTTGTTGGCGACATCCATACCGATATAACTCGTGTACCCCGCGACCAGTCCGATCTGGTAAGTGATCTTGCGTCCGCCGATATCGTCGACGATCCAGGCCAGCGCCGCCGCTTCCTTTGGCCGGTTGACACGGACTGCCAGCGTATCCTGCAGGGCGCGATCGCGCATGGCGTCGCCGCTGCCGTGCAAATGGGCCGCGGCATAGGTCAGCAAGTCGTTGGCGCTTGAATACAGCGCGGCGGAGCCGGCCAGCACATCGGTGAACTGCCAATCCGGCACGGGTTCGCCTCGGCGAATGAACTTGGGCTGATCGCCGGCGTGGCCGCGGGCCCGATCGGCATACCCCGCCAACTGCTCGGGAACATAAGCCGTGTTGGCCAGGCGCAGCGGCCAAAGGATTTTTTCATGTACCAGCCCATCCACTTTTTTACCGGTGCGCAGCTCCATCACATACCCAAGCAAAGCATAACCTATGTTCGAATAACGCGGTTCCGATACCGCGGGCGCATCGAAACCGGCCAGGTAGCCGAGCAGGTAATCACGGTCGAGGTGGCGATAAAAATTCTGTCCCGTAAAAAGGTACTCGACAAAATACAGCAGCGTGCGTGGCGTGAACGGTTGACGCGGCAAACCGGAGGTATGGGTAGCCAATTGCAGCAAGGTGATTTGCTTCGAAGAGGGACTCAGTGGCGTTCCCGGCGGCAGCAGTTTTTCCAGCGTGTCGTCCCACGACAGCACGCCTTCCTGTACCAGGATCGCCGCGGTCGCGCTGAGGAACCCTTTGCTCACGGAACCGATGGCGAACAGCGTGTCGCCATCGGGCCGCTGCCCGCCTTCCGCCTCCGTCTCGCCGTAACCGAAACATTGGCGGCTGCCGTCGGGTAGCAAGACACCGATGACCAGTCCCGGCGTCCGCCGTGCCTGGATAAGCGGCAAGGCCAGCGAGTCGGCTTCGGCGCGCAGGTCGCCGCTCGCGTAACGCGGGACTGCGGTGCCGTCGGCATCGAGTTCCATACGCGACAGCGTGCCGCATGCCGTCAGCAGCAAACAGGAAAAGCCGAATATCCAACGTAATAGCATCCTTCGTTGGGCGCCAATTTTCCTCACTCGAATCCAGACAACAATTTGTAGGTAATTTCAGCATTGGTCGCCTGGATGACTTCAATCCTTGCCCCTTTATAACCCAATATCTGAGACTCTGATAAATCGTAATCGACGGAATTTGTGAACGCCGGCATTGCCTGCTTGCCGAAAAATTCGCGATAGCTCAAAGTGACACGGTTACCGACTTTTCCGCTATACAGCAAAGTCTGCTGAAACTCCTTTGCCGACGGATTGCTGATTACCGAATCCAGGGTGTACTCCAGCGTGACGCACGATTCCTTGCCTGCACATATTGTGCGATCTTTTTTATTCAAATAGATGATGGCTTTCGCAGTCTTACCTGACGTATCGTTCTTTTCTACTGAAGCAAAACGTATCCATTCCGAATTTTCGCTGTTGGAGACATACCTCCCCTTCGGCAAATCTGTTGCCCCAATGGCCTGATCCTTCAATGTTACGAGCACGGGCCGCACTACTCCGCTCCCGCGTAATATCAGACTTTCACCGAGGCCCTTTGTCGTGACGACGCCGACTTCCGGAAATGTGACGCTACCTTGTCTTTTGCTTGCGCACGCGGTCAGCACTGCCATCGCAGCGAAACACAGCACGCTTTTTTTAAAGGTCATCATCAACTTCTCCCTAGCTAAATTTTTTGAAAATCAATGAAGTGTTAATCCCGCCAAACGCGAAATTATTCGACATCACGTACTCGCATTGCAGCGCCCTGCCCTGGCCGGCGATGTAGTCGAGCGACGCGCATTGCGGGTCGACCCGTTCCAGGTTGATGGTCGGCGCGAACCAGCCCTCGCGCATCATCTCGATGCTCAGCCACGCCTCCAGCGCGCCGCAGGCGCCCAGCGTATGGCCCATGTAGCTCTTCAGGGAACTGATCGGCGTGGCGCCGCCGAACACCTGGAAAGTGGCTTGCGATTCGGCGACGTCGCCTTGCTGGGTGCCGGTGCCGTGGGCGTTGATGTAGCCGATGTCGGCCGGGCGCAGGCCGGCGTCGTCCAGCGCCAGCTGCATCGCCACGCGCATGGTCGCGGCGTTCGGCTGCGTCACGTGGGTGCCGTCGCTGTTGGTGCCGAAGCCGACCAGCTCGGCATGGATGGCCGCGCCGCGCGCCTGCGCATGCTCGAGGTCTTCCAGGATCAGGCAGCCGGCGCCCTCGCCGATCACCAGGCCGTCGCGGCCGGCGTCGAAAGGCCGCGGCGTGGCGTGGCCGGCGTCATTGCGCGTGCTGGTGGCGAACAGGGTGTCGAACACCGCCGCCTCGGTGGCGCAGAGTTCCTCGGCGCCGCCGGCGATCATGGCGCGCTGGCGGCCGGCGCGGATCGCCTCGTAGGCGTAGCCGATGCCCTGGCTGCCCGAGGTGCAGGCGCTCGACGTCGTGATGACGCGGCCGGTGACGCCGAAGAAGACGCCGATGTTGACCGGCGCCGTGTGCGCCATCATCTTGATGTAGGTGGTGGCGTTGATGCCCTTGGTGCTGCGCTCTTCCATCATGCGGCCGAAATCGCCGATGGCGCTGGGCGTGCCGGCCGAGGAACCGAAGGAAATCCCCATCGCGCCGCTGCTCAGCAGCGGATCGTCCAGCAAGCCGGCGTCGCGCAACGCCAGTTCGCTGGCGCGGGTCGCCATCAGCGCCACCCGCCCCATGCTGCGCACCGCCTTGCGGTGGTACTTTTCATTCAGTTCGAACGGCGCCGCCGGCGCCCCCAGCCGGGTGTTCAAGCCTTCATAATCTGCCCAGTCGTCCATGCGCACGATGGCGTTGCGGTATTCGCCCAGGCGGGCGCGGATGCCGGGCCAGTCGTTGCCGATCGGACTGATGCCGGCCATGCCGGTGACTGCCACGCGGCGGTTCATGCCAGGCCTCCGTTCACCGAAATCACCTGGCGCGTGATATAGCCCGCTTCTTCGCCGACCAGGAAACTGACCACCGCGGCCACCTCTTCCGGCCGGCCGATGCGCCGCGCCGGGATCATCTTCAGCGCCTCGTCCAGCGGCACCTCGTCCGTCATCTCGGTCTCGATCAGGCCCGGCGCCACGCAGTTCACGGTGATGGCGCGCTTCGCCAGTTCCAGCGCCAGCGCCTTGGTGGCGCCGATGATGCCGGCCTTGGCCGCGCTGTAGTTGACCTGGCCGCGGTTGCCGACGATGCCGGACACCGAAGCCAGCGTGACGATGCGCCCCGGCTTGCGGCGCCGCACCAGCGGCATCACCAGCGGATTCAGGATATTGTAGAAGCCGTCCAGGTTGGTCCTCAGGACGATGTCCCAGTCCTCGCCCGACATCGCCGGGAAGGCATTGTCGCGCGCCACGCCGGCATTGCAGACGACGCCGTAATAACAGCCGTGCGCTTCGATGTCGGCTTCCAGCGCGGCGGCGGCGGCGGCGCGCTCGCCGATATCGAACTGCAGCACGCGCACGGCGCGGCCCAGCGCCGCGATCTCCCGCGCCACGGCGTCGGCTTCGGCGCGCCGGCGATGGCAATGCAGCACCACGTCGTAGCCGTCGCGGCCCAGGCGCAGCGCGATCGCCTTGCCGATGCCGCGCGAGGATCCCGTCACCAGCACGCTCTGGTTTTTATTCGGGTTTTCAGCTTGGTTCATATTGCGTTCCCATGTGTATTCCGTGGAGAAAATCATTGACGTTTTCGGGCTGGAATACCGTGACGGTGGCCGTCGCGACGACGGCGCCCGCCTCTTCGATGCGGCATTCGTAGGCGCCCAGGCCGTTATCGCCCTGCAGCGCGCGCTGCGCATGCACGCGCAGCACGGCGCCGGCGGCGAACAGCGGCGCCTGCGCCTCGTAGCGCCGCGCGCCCAGCAACAAGCCTATCTTGACCGCCTCGCCGCGGCGCTGCGCCAGGTAGCCGGCGTGCGCGGCAATCGCCTGCGCCATGTATTCGATGCCGACCCAGGCGCCGACGCCGGCGCCGTCGTAAAACAGGCTGGCCGCGCCGATCGCCACCTCGGCGCACAGCTTTTCCTCGTCGGCGCAGACGACGCGGTCGAGCAAGACCATGGCGCCGGCATGCGGCAGCAGGCTGCCGATCGGCGGATAGAGGCGCGGATGCATCGTCGCGACGCTCATGCCGTCCGCCCCAGCAGCAGCACCGCGTTGGCGCCGCCGAAGGCGAAGGAATTGCTCAGCGCCCAGCGCAGGGGCCGGCCCAGCGCCGTCCCCGGCGCCACCAGGTTCAAGGCCGGCAGCGCCGGGTCGGCCACGCCGTCCCACAGGTGCGGCGGCAGCTTGCCCAGCGGGTTATCGTCCTGCATCGCCAGCCAGCACAGGGCCGCCTCGATCGCCGCCGCCGCGCCCAGCGCGTGGCCGGTGAAGGGCTTGGTCGAACTGGCCGCCGCCGCGCCGCCGAACAGCGCATCGATCGCGCGCGCCTCCATGGCGTCGTTCTGCGGCGTGGCGGTGCCGTGCAGGTTGATGTAATCGACGCGCCCGGCCTCGATGCCGGCGCGGGCCAGCGCCTGCCCGATCGCCAGGCGCGCGCCGGCGCCGGCCGGATCGGGCGCCGACATGTGGTGGCCGTCGGACGATTCGCCCCAGCCGCGCAAGGCCACGGCGGCCGGTTCGCGGCTCATCAGGAACAGCGCCGCGCCCTCGCCGATGTTGATGCCCGCGCGGTTCGCGCTGAATGGATTGCACAGGCTTGCGCTGACCGATTCCAGCGCGCCGAAACCGGCCACGGTAAAGCCGCACAGCGCATCCACGCCGCCGGTCAGCACGGCGTCGCACAAGCCCATCGCCATCAGCCGCGCCGCGCTGGCCATCGCCTTGGCGCTCGAGGAACAGGCGCTGGAATGGACATACGCGGGGCCTTCGATGCCCAGTTCGGCCGCCAGCATCGCCGCCGGCGATCCCATTTCCTGCTGGCCGTAGTGGAAAGTGCCGGGCAGGCTGCCGTCCAGCGCATACCGGCGCAGCGCGGCCTCGGTCTCGGCGATGCCGGAGGTGCTGGTGCCGACCACCACGCCGACGCGATCGGCGCCGTAGCGGGCGATCGCCGCCTCCAGCGCCGGGCGGATCTGCGCCAGCGCGGCCAGCGCCAGGCGGTTGTTGCGGCTGCGCTGCGGCAGCGGCAGATGGGCGCCGTCCGGCAGCGGCGTTTCGACCCGGCCCAGCGGCAATGGCCGGCCGGCCGACCAGGCCGCGCTGGCCGCCACGCCGCCCCGCTGCGTTCCCAGCAGGCGTTCGGCGACCGCCGCGCGCGTATCGCCGAGGGCGCAGACGATGCCGCAATCGTTCAGGTAAAAAGTCATCGCGCAGTTTGTATGGTCAGGCGGTAGCGGTAGCGCAGGTTGTCCAGCACCACCGTGCCGCTCCAGCGCGGCGCGCCGCTGTAGTCGATCAGCGCCACCGCCGCGCCGTCCAGGTACAGCGTGCGGCGCAAGCCGCTTTCCTCGATGGACCAGCCGGCCGGCAAGGCCAGGCGTATCGCCGCCGCCGGCCACAGCGTCAGTTGCAGGTCTTCCAGCACATCCGCGGCGCGCACCTGCTCGGGCAGCATAGGGTGGCGCCACGAGCTCAGCTCCCTGCCGTCGTAATGCAGCGTCAGCACGCGCTGGCCGTACGCCAGGCCGACCAGTTCCAGGTGGCTGGCGTCGACTTCCAGCGCGACGTCGAGATCGTCGCCGCGGCCGTCGCGCTCGACGTGCAGGTGCTGCTGCACGGCGATAGTGGCGCCGAGCTGGTCCGGCGCCAGTTGCAGGCCCAATCTTGCCGGCGCCGGCGGCGCGGCCGCACGCGTGGCGCAGCCGGCCAGCAGCGCGGACAACAGCAGCGGCAACAGGGCCGGCAACCTCGCCGCCCACAGCGCCGCCGGGCGCCTGCCCTCAGCCTTGGGCGCCGGTCTCGGCATCATTATTTTCATTTGCACTTTCATTTTCCTTGCCAAAACAGGGCACCAGCAACCACACCAGCGCGGTCCCGGCCAGCATCGTCAGGCCGAAGGCTTGCAGCGCCGGCGTCTTGCTCAGGCCGAGC
>DASYLQ010000395.1:0-10888 GCA_036009485.1 Janthinobacterium sp. | reverse complement strand
CAGTTGGGCCGCCTTACTGATTTCGGTGCTCGTGTTTGCACTGGCCCATGTGACAAACGACTCCGTTACGGCTATCGCCCTGGCTTCGGTCGCCGCCGCAGGCCTGTTGCTGAGTGCAGCCTATATGCTGACGCAACGCTTATGGCTGGGCATCGGCATCCACGCCGCCTGGAATTTCACCCAGGGCGGCCTGTTTTCCGCCTCGGTTTCCGGCAACTCCAGCCATGGCATGATAGAAGGCGTCTTTAGCGGGCCGGCCTGGCTGAGCGGCGGCGATTTTGGCGTCGAGGGATCGGTACTGGCCCTTTTCTTCGTCCTCGGCGCCGGGATCCTGATGTTGACGCGGGTTAACAAGAACCATATCGTGCCGGCGCCATGGCGGCGCCGGCCAGGTTCCCTGCCCGCATAGCGAATATACATACCCGGCCGAAGGGAGGACGGCTAACAGTCTAATTCGGACCTTGGAACAGCGTCTATTTCCGTTTCGCCCGCTGGTCCGACCAGAACGTGTGGCAAAACATTTTTCAGATATTGCGCGAAGACGCTGATTTTGAAGCGGCGTAGCTCGACAGTACCATCGTGCGGCCGCCCCGGCATGCGCGCGGCGCCGCCCAAAAAAAGGCGAGCGGGCTCTTGGCTACCACGTCAAGCCAGTCTGGCCATATCTATTGGCAGGCCCGGGCCTTCCCACTCTGCGACTTCGACGCGGTTGCGCCCGTTCTTGGCGCGGTAGAGCGCCGCATCGGCTGCCGCGATCACCACACTGGCGTTTTCGCGCACCCCGCTGCGCGTGATCGCCACGCCCAGGCTGACAGTCACCATGATTGGGCCAGCCGCAGTCTGCACCGGCGCTTCAGCGACACGGTCACGGATTCTTTCTGCCACGGCAAGCGGGTGGGAGCGGTCGCCGCCCGACGCGATGATCAGGAATTCCTCGCCGCCGAAGCGCCCTATCCTGTCGTAAGGTCGCAGCGCATGTAGCATGCGGCGTGACGTTTCTTGCAGTACGGCGTCTCCTGCCAGATGGCCATGCGTATCATTGATCCGCTTGAAATGGTCGAGGTCGGCCAGGATCACGCCAATGCAGCAGTCTTCGCGCGCGGCCCGCACCAGCTCATCCTGCAAGTTTTCCATGATCCTGCCGCGGTTCCACAAACCGGTAAGGTGGTCATGCATGGCCTGGAAGCGCAATGTTTCATGCAACCCCAGAATGCGTTCCGCGACATGCAGGCGCGCGGCGAAATGCTCTTCATCGAACGGTTTCGTGATCAGATCGTCAGCGCCCGCGCCCATGCCTTCAAGGTAGCGGCCCTTGCCCGAGAGAGCCGTGAGCAGGATGATGTAGGTGTATTGCAGGCGCGACGCGGCGCGGACCATGCGGCATAACTCCAGCCCATCCATATCGGGCATCATCCAGTCCGAAATAAGCAGGACAAATTCGCCATGCTGCCAGGCTTCCAGGGCGCTGCGGCCGTCCGCGACGGCCGTTACCTCGTGCCCCAATTTCCTGAGCGTTGCGCCCAGCACGAGGCGTGAACTTGTATCGTCTTCGGCGATCAATATTTTCATCGGTGCCCTATCTCAGTCTGTGAAACGCCATCGACGCCGAAAAATTCGATGTCGCTCCGGACCCGCCCGAATTCCCGATCTAACTGTTCGATCAAATCCTGCCCGCCGTTCAGCGCCCCGGTTTCACCGAGCGCCTGCAATTGCTGCGCAATGTCGGCCATGCGCAACGCGCCGACACTGGCGCTGGCGCCCTTGAGAGCGTGAGCCGCCTTGCGCAGCGCCGGCATATCGCCGGCACTGGCATGCCGTCGCATGGCGTCGATCCGTTCAATCCCGTCATCCTGGAAAGCGGTATAAATCTGCTCCAGCAAGGACGAGTCGGTCGCCGCCGCCAAGTCGCGCAGGCGAGCCACGACTATGGCGTCGAGTGCGGCTGGTTCTGCCGCTAAACAACCGACGGCCGCGCTGGCGGCTGCGCCGGTATGCGGATCGCTTGCGGCCGGTTCTCCGTTGCCGCGCAGCCATCTTGCCAAGGTGGCCGCAAAGACTTCCTGCGCCACTGGCTTGGTAATGTAATCGTCCATGCCGGTCCGCAGGCAGCGTTCGCGGTCGCCCCGCATCGATTGCGCCGTTACCGCGATGATCGGTACCTGCACCTTGGGGTCGGTGCGGGCGCGAATCGCGCTGGTGGCCTTGAAGCCATCCATGCCGGGCATCTCGCAATCCATAAACACCAAGTCGTAGGAGGATGTCTCCATCATGTCCAGTGCTTCCTGCCCGTCGCCCGCGATATCCACCCGGCACCCCAAATTGCGCAGCATCATCGCCTCGACTATCTGGTTGGTGGCGTTGTCTTCCACCAGCAGGATGTGGGCGCCGAATGTCGGGCGATGCGCGCCGGCGGCGCCCTGCAAGGTTCGAGCCCCGGCGAGGGTTTGGCGCGTCGCGACGCCGCCGGCGCGCCGGTGCATGTGATCGTTCCAGACACTAACGAGCGTGGCAAGAAGGTCCGACTGGCGCGCCGGCTTGACAAGGTAGGCGGCAAAACCAGCCTCTTTCAAGCGCGCCATATCGCCCCGTTGGCCGAGCGAGGTGAGCAGCACCAGCACGGTGTCGCGTAGCGCAGCATCGGCCTTGATCGCGCCGCCCAGCATTTCGCCATCCATGTCAGGCATCTGAAAATCGAGAATGGCAAGCTGGAATGGGTCGCCGGTAAGGTGGGCCTCGCGCAAGACGTGGAGTGCTTCGGCAGCCGATGCGCAGCTCGTGCTGCGCATCTTCCATGCGCAGGTTTGCTCTTGCAACACACGCCGGTTGACGCTGTTATCGTCCACGATCAAGACCCGCGCACTGCTCAGGTCGGCCGTCGGCACGACGATCCTGGTGACATCCACCTGGCGTGCCAGATGCACCACAAACCAGAAGGTTGAACCTTGTCCCAGCTGGCTGGTAGCGCCGATGGTGCCACCCATCAATTCCACCAGCTGCTTGCTAATTGCCAGGCCAAGGCCGGTGCCTCCGTAACGGCGGGTGGTGGAGGCGTCGGCCTGGGTGAATTTATCGAACAGGCTTGGCAGCTTGTCTTGCGCAATGCCGATGCCGGAATCTTCAATGCTGATTCGCAGCGAGACCTGGTCGCAGGTTTGCGCCTCGACCTGAACGTCGATCAGCACTTGGCCCTTATGAGTGAACTTGACGGCGTTGTTGACCAGGTTGGAGAGTATCTGGCGAATGCGTCCCGCATCGCCGATCAGGTGCTGCGGCACATCCGGCGGATAACACACGACGATGTCGATTCCCTTCTCCGCGGCGCATATCGCGATCATGCCCGCGACCTCTTCGGTCGCCGCGAGCAGGTCGAAAGGAAACGGCTCGATCTCCAGCTTTCCGGCCTCGATCTTAGAGAAATCCAGAATGTCGTTGATGATGACGAGCAGCGTTTCGCCGCTTCTGCGGGCAATGCCGGCCAGCTTGCGCTGCGTCGCGCTCAAGGGTGTATTCAGCAACAGTTCGACGGAGCCGAGCACACCGTTCATCGGTGTGCGGATTTCGTGGCTCATGTTTGCCAGGAATTCGCTCTTGGTGCGGCTGGCGCTCTCGGCCACTTCCTTGGCGATTTGCAGTTCATCGTGTGCCGCGCTCAGCAGGTGGCCATGGGCTTTCAGCGCCGCATGCGATGCGCGCAAGCGGTCCAGCGCCATGCGGCGGTCGATCAGGCTGGCGAGCGAGCCGCCGCTGAACAGGACCAGCACCACTGAAGTGACCATCAGGGCCAGCAGCGTCGGCTCGGCGCTCTTGCCGCCGGCGGTGCAAATACTGCCTGCGGCAAAGTGCGCCCCTTGCATCGCCGTGTAGTGCATCCCGGCGATGGCAAAGGCCATGATCAGCGCGCCGAAGGCCTGCTGTTTTAGGGAGGACAATCGCGTTTTGCCGCCGACAAATACGATGAGCAAAGCGCTGATCGCGACGACGATGGCAATGACGACTGACAGTCCGAATATCAGCGGCGCGTAACGGATCGCCGGTTGCATCTTCAGCGCCTCCATGCCGGTATAGTGCATGGCGACGATTCCCAGTCCCATGAAGGTACCGGCAACCGCAATCCGCGCAAATCGCACCGTCCGGTTTTGCAGCAGATAGAAACCCAGTAGCGTGGCAGCGATAGCCGGCACGATCGAGAGCAGCGTCAGCTGAATATCGTAGGCGATCGGTATCGGCAATTGCAAGGCGAGCATGCCGATGAAATGCATCGACCAGATCGCGATAGCCAAAGTCACAGCGCCGGCCGCCATCCATATAAACCCCGCCTTCCCCGTACTTTCCCGCATGTTCTCCGTATGCGAGAGTGCCGAAAACGAGCCTAGCATGGCAATCAACACCGACAACGCCACCAGGTCACCATTCCATATAATTGGCATTTTAAAGCTTTCGATGGTTTCAACGGCCGAAATGCCCACCGCCGAATGGCCGGATGCGTACTCGGTTGAAAAAAAATGCATCCGGTATTAGGGGAGAGCCGAAGGTCGGACTGGGGGCGCGTGCTTAGAGGCTATTCCAGTAGGTAATGCGTCGCTGCTGGCGCGCCTGGTGAGCGGGGACGGCGTTGCTCGTCGTAGCATGGCCAGCCATGATGGCTAGCCATGCGTTCTCCTTCCGCCTGGTCCGCGCTCGCCGGGCATCGCCATCCGCTGCCGCCTCCCTACCGGAATAGCCTCTTAATGCTTTGGTTGACATATCTTATATCGGTTCAAGGACGTTACAAACCTGGCGGGAGCCAGGGAATTCCTGATTATATGTAATATCGACAATGAAAAATCTATTGAAATGTCACAATACATGGGCGCCTCGAAAAACCATAGCGAGCAAGCCCGATATCGCGTCGAGTAGCCGAGCCGTACGCAGGTACGGTGAGCAACAGAGACGCGAGAGCGGGCTGCGCAGTAGGTTTTTCGAGATGCCATATATCCAAGGAGATCCATATTGGCCGGCGTCTTTCGATTCGGCATCTCGAACGGCTGGACCCTGCGACGCGTTCTATCGCCCCAAGCAGCGTCGCGAAGGTACACTGCCGCGCGTGCACCCGGACCATCTCGCGCTCGGTGAAATCGGTCTCATGATAACCTGCCTCGGTGCGCTGTGTCTGCGACGGCATGGCCTGGCTCGGCATGGCGATGGACGCGAACGCCAACGCCGCCGGCGCCCCGCGCATTTCCCGTCCCGACAGCGCAGTGTCGACCTGGGTCATCCGCACCGACGAAGACGCCATGATCATGCGCCACAGACGACGCCTGCTTGAATGTCGCGCGCACCGGTAAGCCGATGGCGAGAAGGCGACTGTGGCAGGGACCTGACAGCGCCAGGCCGCAAAGTAAGTACTGCGTTCGCTACCGGCATGGCGATACCTCCTCCCAGTCGGTTCAGGGCTGGCTGGCGTCGCGCGCCGGCACCGGATACGGGCTCTTGCCGCCGTCGGCGATGAAACTGTCGATGCGCGCCCGCAGCACCGGCAGCGGCACCGAACCCAGTTGCAGCACGGTGTCGTGGAAGGCGCGGATGTCGAACTTCCGGCCCAGCGCCGCTTCCGCCTTGTGGCGCGTGTCGAGGATGGCCATCTCGCCCAGGTAGTAAGACAGCGCCTGCCCCGGCCACGAAATATAGCGGTCGACTTCCGTCTCGATCTCGTGCTCCGACAGCGCCGTATTGTCATGCAGATAGGCTTGCGCCTGCTCGCGCGTCCAGTGCATGGCATGGATGCCGGTGTCGACCACCAGCCGCGCGGCGCGCCAGGCTTGGTAGCTGAGCATGCCGAAGTTTCATACGGCGTTTCGTAGATTCCCATCTCGCTGCCCAGGCGTTCGCAATACAGCGCCCAGCCTTCGCCATACGCCGAGATGTATTCGGCGCGGAAGGCCGGCCTGCCCTTTTGCTCGCTGGCGATCGGCATCTGGAAGGCGTGGCCCGGCGCCGATTCGTGCAAGGTCAGCGCCGGCAGGCTGTACAAGGCGCGCGACGGCAGGTCGTAGGTATTCACCAGGTATTCGCCGGGACCGCCGCGGCCCGAGGTGTAGAACGGCGCCTGGTGGCCGGCACCGGGACGATGCCGAAACGGCGCCGCGGCAGGTAGCCGAAATAATGCTCGGCCTTGCCGTCGAATTGCTTGGCGCTGTAGGCCGCGTGCATCAGCAATTCCTGCGGCGTCTTCGCGTAGAACTGCGGGTCGCTGCGCAGGAATTGCAGGAATGCCGGGAAGTCGCCCTTGAAGCCGGTCTGGCCGATGGTGGCCTGCATCTCGACGTGGATGCGCGCCATTTCGGCCAGGCCGATGGCGTGGATCTGCGCCGCGCTCAGATTCGTCGTGGTGAATTCGACGATCTTCGACTGGTAATACGCCTTGCCGTCGGGCAGGCTCTCGGCGGCCAGCGCCTCGCTGGCGTGCGGCATGTAATCGCCGCGCATGAACGCCAGCAGCGCCGCGTAGGCCGGCATCACCGCTTCGCGTATCGCCTTCAGGCCGGCCGCGCGCAGGCGCTCCTGCTCTTGCGCCGGCATGCTCGCCGGCATGCTCTTGAACGGCGTGTAAAACACCGTATCCTGCGCCGCGGCGGCGTCGGCCACCGAGGCCAGCGAGGCGTCGCGGCCGGCCAGGGTCACTTTCGGCGGCGTGAAGCCGCGCCGCAGGCCGGCGCGCATATTCTCGCTCTCTTCGCGGAAGTAGCGCGGCACGTCGCTCATCCAGGCGATGAAGCGGGTGTATTCGGCGCCGCTGGAAAACGAACGGCGCGCGCCGTCGGCCATGTCGGACCAGAACGCGCTGTCGGCGTTCAGCGGCTTTTCATATTCGTGGAATTGCTGGGCGCGCAGCAGCGCTTCGATCTGCGCCCGGTACACCGCGTAGTCGATGCGCGCGTCGGGCGACAACTGCTGCGCGGCGATCGCATCGAGCTGCCGCAGCACGTTTGCCCAGTAATCCAGCCTGGCCTGCTGGGTCGCCGCGTCGACTTTGGGCAGGCTGTCGCTGACCGTTTCGCCTTCGATCCCGGCCAGGCCCTGGGTCTGGCGCCAGGCCCATTCGCGGGTGTAGATGTCTTTCAGGCGGGCATCGGCGGCGGCGCCGGGGACGGCAGCGCCGGCAGGCGCGGCGGCGAAGAATGCGGCGGCGATGGCCAGCGTGAGGGCGGACGGCGCGGACAGGCGCGACAACAGGGTCTTCTGCATGACTTCCCTGGTCGATGGGGCTCGATTGCAAGAGCGATGCGGCTTACATGGCCAGCACATTCTGCGTTTCGCGCAGCAGGGCGGTGAAGGCGGCGGCCGGCACCGGGCGGCTGAAGAAATAGCCCTGCATTTCGTCGCAGCCGTGGCCACGCAGGAATTCCATCTGCGCCCGCGTCTCGACGCCCTCGGCGATGACGCGCATGTCGAGGTTGTGCGCCAGCGAGATCACCGACAGCGCGATGGCGGCGTCGCTGCTGCTGGTGGTGACGTCGTCGACGAAGGATTTGTCGATCTTCAGCACGTCGATCGGAAAGCGCTTCAGGTAGCCGAGGCTGGAATACCCGGTGCCGAAATCGTCCAGCGAAATGCTGACGCCGATGTCCTTCAGGCGCCGCAGCGCGGCGACCGCCTTGTCCGGATCGCCCATCACCGTACCCTCGGTGATCTCGATGCCCAGGCAGGCGGCGTCCAGGCCATTCCGGCGCAGCGTGTTTTCGACGAATTGCACCGTGCTGTCCTGGGCGAACTGGCTGCCCGACAGGTTGACCGCCACCTTGATGTCGCCCAGGCCGGCATCCTGCCAGCGGCGGATCTGTGCGCAGACGGTTTCCAGCACCCATTCGCCGATGCCGTTGATCAAGCCATATTCCTCGGCCAGCGGGATGAAGCGGTTCGGCGCCACCTTGCCCAGCACCGGGTTATCCCAGCGCAGCAGCGCCTCCGCGCCCAGCAGGCTGCCGTTGCGCAGGCACATTTGCGGCTGGTAATGGACCTCGAACTCGCCGCGGGCGATGGCGCCGAGCAGCTGGTTGCGGATGGCCAGCTTGTCGCGCAGGTCGAGGTCCATGCGTTCGGTGAAGAAGGCATACTTGTCGCGCCCGGTTTCCTTGGCGCGGAACAGCGCCGTGTCGGCGTTGCGCACCAGCTCATCCAGGTTCTGGCCGTCGTTCGGCCAGACCGCGATGCCGATGCTGGTGGTCAGCGCGATGTGCTGGCCGTCCACCACCAGCTCCTCGCGCACGCCGGCCAGCATGGCCTGCGCCGCCGCCAGCGTGGCGCCGAAGTCGGCGTCGTCGCGCAAGATCAGCTGGAACTCGTCGCCGCCCATGCGCGACACCGTGTCGCCGTCGCGCACGCAGCCGTTGAGGAAGCGCGCCACCGCCTTCAGCGCCTTGTCGCCCATCGGCGGGCCGTAGGAATCGTTGATGCTCTTGAAGCGGTCGAGGTCGAGGCACATGACCACCACCCGGCCGTCGTTCTGGCGCGCCGCCTCGACCGCGTGGGCGAAGCGCTCGCGCGCCAGCTGGCGGTTGGGCAGGCCGGTCAGGGCGTCGTGGTGCGACAGGAAGTCGATCAGGTGCTGCTCCGCCTTGCGCTCGCTGATGTCCATGAAGACGCCGACGCGGTTGGCCACCGCGCCGTCCGGCCCGTACACGGTGGAGACGCTGAGCCAGCCCTGGTAGGTGTCGCCATTCTTGCGCCGGTTGAGGATCTCGCCGGACCAGTGGCCGCTGCTGTCGAGCGCCCGGCGCATCGCTTCGTACAGCGGGGCGTCGGCATGTTCGGCGTTCAGCATCAGCGCGACGCGCCCGCTCACCTCTTGCGCGGCGTAGCCGGAGATGCGCGTAAACGCCGGGTTGGTGCTGACGATGATGCCGGCGGCGTCGGTGATGACGATGGCGTCGTGGGTGGCCTCGAACACTTGCCCGGACAGGCGCAGCGACTCTTCGTTGGCGCGCCGCGCCCGCACTTCCTGCTCGAGGTCGCGCGCCAGTTGCCCCAGTTCGGCGGTGCGCTCCTCGACCCGCTCTTCCAGGTGGGCGCGCTCGGCGGCCAGTTGCTGCTGGGCGCGGCCGAGGCGCACGTGGGCGTCGGTGCGCGCCAGGATTTCCTCGGCCTGGAAGGGCTTGGCGATGAAGTCGACGCCGCCCAGCGCGAAGCCGCGCACCTTGTCGTCGGTGTCGTGCTGGGCCGACAGGAAGATCACCGGCACATGGCGCAGCGCCGCCGATTCCTTGAGGCGGCGGCACACCTCGAAGCCGTCGATGCCGGGCATGCGGATATCCAGCAAGATCAGCTCGGGCGGGCGCGATTGCGCCGTCCACAGCGCCAGCTCGCCGCTGGGCGCCTGGCGCACGTAATAACCGGCCGACGTCAGCAGGTCGCTCAGCAGCTTCAGCGAAGCCGGCGTGTCTTCGACGATCAGGACTTCGCCCCTGGAATGCTGTTCCGACAAATCGCGATGCATGTAAAAGTTCTCTCGGCGTTATTGTTCAATACGAATGGCCGCTGCGGTCGCTGCAAGCGCGGCGGCCGATCTGACGCATTCCATCATGCCGGCTCCTTGGGCGCCACCCCGGATTCGGAACCGTCGAGCAGCGCGCACAGTTGCGGATATTGATGCTGGTTCAGCATATGCTCGACCCGCCCGACCACCTCCGCCAGGTCGGCCGGCAGCGGCGCCAGCAAGGCCGCCACCCGCGCCAGGTTCAGTTCCTGCACCGCCGCCTTCAGGCCGCGCCGCAAGTCCGGGTCCAGGCATTCGAGGTCTTCGCAACTGAGCGGAGCGCACAGCGGCAGCGGCGCGGTCGGCCGGCGGCGCATGAAATGCAGGCCGAGCTGCTGCTCCAGCGCGATATACAGTTTTTCCTGCTCGACCGGCTTGCGCAGGAACTCGTCGGCGCCGGCCGCCAGCGCCGCCTGCTTTTCTTCCTCGAAGGCGGAGGCGGTCAGCATGACGATGCGCGGCTGCACCAGGCCGGGCCGGCTGCGCACCAGGCGCGTCACTTCCAGGCCGTCCAGGCCGGGCATGCGCCAATCCATCAGGATCAGTTCCGGCTGCCAGAGAGTGATCGCCGCCAGCGCGCCGGCGCCGTCGGACACCGCCTCCACCAAAAAGCCCAGCGGCGCCAGCAGATTGACCAGCAATGCGCAGCCGTCGGCATTGTCGTCGACCACCAGGATGCGCTTGCCGCGCTGCTCAGGCGCCAGCGCCGCGACCTCGCCGCCCAGCGCCGGCGGCGGCAGGCCGGCGGCCTGCACGGGGATGGAAAAACTGAACACCGAACCCTGTCCCGGCGCCGATTGCAGCGTCAGCCGGCCGCCCAGCAGGCGCACGAATTCGCGCGAGATGGTCAAGCCCAGTCCCGTGCCCTCTTTGGCGCCCTCGCCTTCGGCCTGGATGAAGGGCTCGAAAATGCGTTCCTGGTCGGCCGCCGCGATGCCGATGCCGTTGTCGATGACGGCGAAGGCCAGCTTCCAGGCGTCGGCCTCTTGCCGTTCGCCGCGCACCCTTAGCGTGATCTCGCCCTGCGGCGTGAACTTGACGGCGTTCGACATCAGGTTCAGCAGCACCTGGCGCAGCTTGGTGCCGTCCACCCGCGCCGTCGGCGGCGTGCCGGCGCAATCGAGGCGCAGCGCGATGCCGCTCTGGCCGGCGCGCATGCTGACCATGTCCATCACTTCCTGCAGCAGCTCGCCGGTGCCGATCACCTCGGTCTGCGCCACGACGCGGCCGGCCTCGATCTTGGACAGCTCGAGGATGTCGTTGATCAGCGTGAGCAGGTGGTTGCCGGAGCGGTGGATGATGGCCAGGTTGCGCTTTTCCTCCGCTAGCATATTCGTCGAGCCGGCCATCAGGCGCGAAAAACCGATGACGGAATTG
>DASYLQ010000394.1:0-7268 GCA_036009485.1 Janthinobacterium sp. | reverse complement strand
GACGCCGCCGAGGAATAGCCCCAGGCCGGCGCAGACCGTCAGATACAGCAGCGCGCCGCGGCGGGTCGAAAAGGCTGCGTGATTATTAGTTGCGCACTTCCAGGCCACCGAGGATGGCGTAGCCGCGGATGATCAGGCGCTTCGCGCCAGGCGGCGGTTCGATGGTTTTTTCCTCGAAGCCGCCGAGTATCGGCGTGCCCTGCAAAATGACCGTCCAATCCGCCGGCACCTTCAGCGAAATACCGCCGCACATCGCGAATACCGTCAGCACCGCTTCGCTCCGGATGAGCGACTGGCGCAAGTCGAGTTCGCAACCGCCCATGATGGCGGTAATTTCGCCGCCGCGGAAATCCGGCGCGGCGATGCGGCGCTTGTAACCGCCGAGTACCGCCACGACATCGATCACCGAGTCGTCGTTGCCGGCTTTCTCCAGGGAGACCTTGCCATCGAGCGTGCCGTCCGGCGCGGCCTTGCCGCCATGACCGGTCCAGCGCCGCCCCCTGCCGGAACGGAAGATCACCGACAGTCCAAGCAGGATGATAAACAGCGGCCACAAGGTGCTCCAGCGAATATGGATCAGCCCCATATCAGTCAACAAGACCATGCCGCCGACGAGGATCAGCCCGGCGCCGATCAGGTAACCCGAAGAATGCCGGCTTTGCACCAGTTTCAAGATGCCGAACAGGATGATCAGCATCGGCCAGAAGTGCAGCGTAAAATCGAAATCGACCAGGCCGAGGTTATCCAGCAAAAAAGCGAAACCCATGGCGATGACGCCGATGCCGAGAACGATCTGCCCCGGCGCGCCGAGGCGGCTCCTGTTCCTGATATGCGCTTCATCTCTCATGGCCATGCTCCTCATTCGATGTCAGATATTTTTGAAGCAAAGGTTCCAGCACCAGTCCGGCGCCCCAGGCGATCAGCAGGAAGGGCCAGCTGTCATGGAAGGACAATCCCCACAGGTGTTCGTAAGAGACATACCACCAGGCGGAAAAAAACATCAGCCACAGGCCGCCGAGGATATGCCGGGACGACGTCGGCGGCATCAGTTTGACGATGCCGAAAATGGCGGTGAGCACCGGCCAATAATGCCATAACCCGTCGATCGCCAGCATATCCAGGCGCTCGAGTAAAAACAGCATGCCGATTGCGACCAGCATCAATCCCCATAACAACTGCCTGCGGCGGTAATGCGTGTGTTCGATTTTCACGATGCCTCCCTGGTGTCGCTGATCATCAAGATACGCGGGAAGTAAGTGCGGCGAAACCGCTTTTCGGCGAATGGCGTTGTGGGGCCGGTGAACGCCGCAGAATAAAAGGCGGACCCGAAAAAAAACCCGCACCTTTGAAGGGTACGGGTTTAAAGGCGGCGCGGCGCGGCGCCGATGCCGCTCAATGCGGGCTTACGGCCGGCGCGTGGTGGCCATTTTCTGGTCGAACATCAACAGGCCCCATCCTAGCTGGCGGCGGATTTCTTCCGGCGTCGGCGGCGGTTTGCTGTCTTGCGAACGACGCTCAAGATACTCGCGGATAAGGTACTTTGATGGATGGTTTGCCTGTGTCATGATGACCTCGCAGCGTAAATAAGCTCAAAACAAAGCTCAAAACAAAGCTCAAAACAAGCCAGCACTAATGTCGGGCTGACTGAATCTGGTGCCGGTCCTTGAGGCGACCGGCTCACCTGCTGGTGAACGAACATGCCGACGACTTCTCGGTAGTGCGCCTCACTCACGCAAGCATATGCTATCGCTTTATCGCTATTTCAACCGTTCGCTAGCACACACTCTGCATGATTCCTTCGCCAAAGCGCACTCAGGATTAAAGTGTTATGGAAATTCCATTTAAGCCACGTAATACAGCACCGCCAGATAATGGCAAATGCTGCCGGCCAGCACAAACAAATGCCAGACGCCGTGGCCATGCCTGACCTTGTGGTCGGTGGCGTAAAACACGATGCCGACGGTGTAGAACAATCCTCCCGCCGCCAGCCACAGGAAACCGTCCCAGCTCAGCGCCGCGATCAACGGCTTGATGCCGATGAGCGCCAGCCAGCCCATCATCAGGTAGATCACCAGCGACAATACGCGTTGCCCCTTGGCGATCGCCAATTCCTGGACGATGCCGACCAGCGCCAGCCCCCACACGGCGCCGAACAAGCACCAGCCCCAGGAGCCGCGCAAGGTCACCAGCGTAAACGGCGTGTAGGAACCGGCGATCAGCAGGTAGATCGCGCAATGGTCGAGCTTGCGCAACACATCCTTGGCCGCGCCCTGCACGCTGTGGTAGACCGTCGACGTCAGGTACAGCGCCAGCAAGGTCGCGCTGTAGACGCTGAAGCTGACGATCTTCCACGGGTCGCCGCTGTGGGCCGCCATTACGATCAAGAGTATCCCGCCTATCGCCGCCAGCAGCGCGCCGGCCGAATGGCTGAGGCTGTTGAATTTTTCACCGTAAACCATCATCGATCGAGCTCCTTGCATCGCACCAGCCATGCGTCGCGGCGCATGCCGCGCCCCATGGCGCGGATCCGCACCGGCGCTCAGTGCGCCGGCACAAATAATCGGCCCAGTCTACGCTCTTCGCCACCAGCTCGTCGGCGCGGACAAATCGCCGCGCTCCCGGCCACGCGAAAAACCAGCGCCGCCGGCCCTATGCCTGTGCGGCGGCGTCCGGCAGCGGCAGCATGCCGCTTTTCAGCGTGCGCAGGACGAAGCTGGATTTGCTGTGGCGGATGCCGGGAATCTGGTACAGCCGCTCGCGCAGGATGCGCTCGTAATCGCGCGTGTCGCGCACGGCGATGCGGATGTAATAGTCGTAGTCGCCGGAGACGAGGAAGGCTTCCAGCACTTCCGGAATCTGTTCGAGCGCCCTGCCGAAATCGTAGAGCGTTTCCTCGCTATGGCTTTCCAGCGTCACCTGCAGGATCACCGTGTCGCGCAAGCCGATTTCATCGGGGTCGATGCGCACCGTGTAGCCGCGGATGACGCCGCCCTCTTCCAGCCGCTTGATGCGGTTCCAGCACGGCGTCGAGGACAGGCCGACCAGGGCGCTGATTTCCTGCAGGCTGGCGCGGGCCTCGCGCTGCAGCGCGCGCAGGATGGCGATATCGAATTTATCGAGCTTCATTCTTCAAATTTCCATTTATGCAGAAAATTCTTCCGATTATAGAGTTTAATCTGGAAAACAAGGAGACCTTTTCTTCAACTCATACTCTAGACTGGATGCCATGAATGCCACCACTCCAGCCCAACTCGCCATGAGCGCCGCCTCCGCCGCCACCTATTCCGGCGCCCATCTGTTGATCGATGCGCTGCTGCAAAACGGCATCGATACGATTTTCGGCTATCCCGGCGGCGCCGTGCTGCCGCTGTACGACGCCCTGTATGCCGACAGCCGCATGCGGCACATCCTGGTGCGCCACGAACAGGCCGCCGTGCACGCCGCCGAGGGCTACGCGCGCTCGACCGGCAAGCTCGGCGTCGTGCTGGTCACCTCCGGCCCCGGCGTGGCGAACACCATATCCGGCTTGCTGGACGCGATGTGCGACTCGGTGCCCATCCTGTGCATCAGCGGCCAGGTGAATTCGGCGGCGATCGGCAGCGACGCCTTCCAGAAATGCAATGCGCTGGGCATCACGCGGCCGGTGACGAAATGGAATGTGCAATTGCGCGGCGTGGACGGGATCGCCGCCACTGTGGACAAGGCGGTCGCGGTCGCCACCGGCGGACGCCCCGGTCCCGTGCTGATCGATTTTCCGAAAGACTTGCAGCACCATCCGGCCACGCCGCCAGACCTGCGGCCGGCCTCGTCCGCGCAGTTGCGCGAACCGAGGCGCCCGCGCCCACCCGCGGCGGTCTGCGCAAAAAATGTGCTGAAGGCGGCGGCCCTGATCGCCGCGGCGCGCCGGCCCGTCATCTATGGCGGCGGCGGCCTTGTCAACTCGGGCGACGAGGCTTGCCGGCAATTCGCCAGGCTGGTGCGGATGACCGGCGCGCCCTGCACGCTGACCTTGATGGGCCTGGGCGCCTTTCCCGCCTCGGATCCGCAATTTGTCGGCATGCTCGGTATGCACGGCACACTGGAAGCCAATCTCGCCATGCACCAGGCCGACCTGGTGATCTGCGTCGGCGCGCGTTTCGACGACCGCGTCACCGGTAATCCCGACAGCTTCTGCCCCGATGCAAAGATCATCCACCTGGATATCGATCCCACGTCGATCAACAAGATGGTGAAGGCCGACCTGTCCTTCGTCGGCGATTGCGCGGCCGCGCTGCAAGCCTTGTGTGCGGAACTGGCGGCGCGCACGCTGCTGTTTTCCCGGCTGGTCGACTGGTGGCAGGGCATCGCCGCCTGGCGCGCCGAGGAATGCCTGAAGGTGCGCGAGCGCGCCGACGCCATCCTGCCGCAGGCGCTGATGCAAAAGCTGCAATCGAAGCTGGCGGCGAAGGAGCGCATCGTCGCCACCGACGTCGGCCAGCACCAGATGTGGGCGGCCCAGCATCTGCGCTTCGAACAGCCGCGGCGCTGGCTGACCTCGGGCGGCGCCGGCACCATGGGTTACGGCTTGCCGGCCGCGCTGGGGGCGCAGATCGGCAATCCGGATACCTTGGTGGTGTGCGTGACGGGCGACGCCTCGATCATGATGAATATCCAGGAACTGTCCAGCGCGGTACAGCACCGGACGCCGCTGAAGGTCATCCTGTGCAACAACGGCTATATGGGCATGGTGCGGCAGTGGCAAGAACTCGTGCATGGCGGACGCTACAGCCATTCCTATACCGACGCCCTGCCCGATTTCGTCGCGCTGGCGCGCGCCTTCGGCTGGCAAGGCGCGCGCGTCAGCGATCCGGCCGGGCTGGATGCGGCCCTGGAAAATTGCCTGGAAGCGGATGGGCCGTTTTTCCTCGACGTCGTGGTCGCCGCCGAAGAAAATTGCTTCCCAATGATACCGGCCGGGCGCGGCCACAATGAAATCATGCTGTCGGAAAAACGCTGGTATCGGCCATCGGCGCTCGCCGGGCAAGTTGAAGTATCCATACGACAAGAGTAATGAGCCGCTCGTTTTCGTGTGCACTTGCAGCATAAAAATGTTACGCCGCCCATTTTTCTTGCATATAAATTATGTCTTTAAGAAATGAAAGTATTTTCATGACATTCTTTTCGGCGTGATTCTTACCAAAACCCACGCCAATTTTTGTCCGCGATACGCCCGCTCTACCCTGTGCCAGACAGGGTTACAAGACCGTCGCCGAGGGCAAATACGCTGCCCTCGGGCTGCACGAAAGCAAGAGCCACAAGCGCAATGGCGGAAAAGCGGCTATTATAATTTCATGTTTGCATCAGATCCTGATATTGCGTTGCAACATTTCGCCATGCAGAAGCCGATCGCAATTTATCTGGTTTTCAGTCGGTAGCGTTACGCCGGCTGGCAAGAGGCCGCCGACTCCAGACGGCAGGGCGTGACCCATTTGCTCACCCCGCTTCAATCATCCATATCAGCATGTTCTTGCAGCATGTTCGTTGCCGTCTCCGCGACCGCATCGTGGTTCACCACGCGCATTCGACGGACGGCGGGCACTGACAGTCGGCGGAAAATTTTTGAAAAAGGGCGTACATGGAATGAAAAATACATTAGGGCGTTATTAGCCTGACAAAGATGGTTTTGATTTGGGTTGCCCGTTTTTTACACGGCAGCCTGTCGCTTCGAGACAGCACTAGCTTTGATTTTTAAAGAACACACCATGACTACCTTTCATATCGCAATTTTATTTCTCTCCTCAATTCTGGCCGGTTTTGCCAACGCAGTCGCAGGCGGCGGCACCTTCTTCAGCTTTCCCGCATTGACCGGAGGCGGCCTGACCGCCCTGGTCGCCAACGCCACCAATGCCGTTGCGGTGACGCCCGGCCACGCCCTCGCAGCCTGGGCCTACCGTAGCGAACTCACCCGCGCCAAAGGCCGCCTGGTCATCATGTGGATCGCCTCGGGCATCGGCGCCATCGGCGGCGCTTACCTGCTGACGATCACGCCCGCCAAGACTTTCGCCGTACTGGTGCCCTGGCTGGTGCTGTTCGCCACCGTCAGCTTTGCTTTCGGTCCGGCCCTGCAAAAAGCCATCCAGTCGAAAAAGGCGGCGATCGCGCTTGACCCGAACAAGCCGAAGCGCGTCACCATCGGCGCCGCGATCAGCTATATGCTGGCCAGCGTCTACGGCGGCTATTTCGGCGCCGGCCAGGGCATCGTCCTGATGACGGTGCTGACACTGAGCGGCGTCGACGACATCCAGGAAGCGAACGCGTTCAAGAACGCCATCGCCTCCTTGTGCTCGCTGATCGCTGTGATCATCCTGGCCTTCAAAGGCATCATCATCTGGAAATACGGCATCTTGATGATTGTCGGCGCCACCATCGGCGGCCTGTTCGGCGGCAAGCTGGCTAAACGCCTGGACAAGAAAACCCTGCGCGCCATCGTGATCATCGTCGGCAGCCTGCTGACCATCTGGTACTTCTACAAAGGCTGATGAAGCCGGCGGCGGTCGTCCCGGATGTTTCATGCACCTGAAGCCTGCCGCGATTCAGCGCCGGAGCGCGGCCGCCACCAGCGCGGCGCTTTCCTGGAACAAGGCCGGGTAATCGCGCAGGCATTGCTGGCGCTCCGCGACGATGCGGCGCCGGTTCGCCGCCGCGGTGTCCGCTTCCAGCCTGAAACCGAAAGCGCTATCCCCTGGCGCGTCGGATAACAGGCGCTCAAGCACGCGCTCGCCGAGCGCCTTCTTGAAATGCCCGCCTTCCCAATACCATCGCGTATCGGCCAGGCGGTCGGCCTTGGCCGGGATGCGTTCGCAATGGAGCGCGGAATAGCCGCTGAAGTCGAACAACTCCAGCCGCGCCGTGGGATGGTCCTGGCGCAGCGCCGCGACCATCCCGGTCAACTGCCGCTTCCACGCCTCAAAGGCGGGCCACAAGCCGCTCTCCTCGAACAGCGCCAGTATCTGGGCGTGGTAGGGATAGATGACCAGCTTGACCGCAATGCCGGAACGGGCCGCCAGTTGCAGGATCGCCGCCAGGTGAGCGGCATCGGCGGCGCTCGGCCTTCCCTTCGCCTTGCGCAGGTAGACTCTGGCATTTTCTTGCGCGCGCTGGCGAAAAAGCGCGTAATACCCTTCGCTGCGCGCCATCGCCCGGTACTCGTTGAGCGGATTGAAACCGCGCGGCGTCGTCGTCTCGGCATCGGCTTCGTGCTGGATGCGCAAGGTGCGCAAGGCGTCTTC